>DATEOP010000018.1:0-11663 GCA_035274065.1 Burkholderiaceae bacterium | reverse complement strand
TAATCGTTGAAGATGAGGCGACGATCGCGCGCAATTGCGTCACGTTTTTCGAACTGCAAGGCTATTCGGTTGACATAGCCTACGACGGCGCGGCAGCCGTTACGCGCCTGTCAAGCGACACGTTTGATGTTGTGGTTCTAGACCTTGGCTTGCCGCGCATGGATGGCAAACGCGTGCTCGATCATTTGCGGCGTCAGCTGTCGTTGGCGACACCGGTACTGATTCTGACCGCGCGCGACGAGCTCGAGAGCAAGCTTGCATGCTTCGCCCTCGGCGCCGACGATTACCTTGCAAAACCATTTTCACTGGCTGAGCTCGAAGCTCGAGTGGCAGCGTTACATCGGCGTGCGAGCGGTGCCATTGTCGAAGACGTTGCGGTAACTGGAACACTCCGTTTAGATCGCCGCACGCGGTCGGTCTCTGTGCAGGGGGCGCCGGTGCATCTGCCGCCACGTCCGATGCGTATTCTTGATTACCTGTTGCGTGATCCCGGGCGGGTGGTGACGCGTGCAGAGCTTGAGTCGCTGCTGTGGCCTGACGGCGAGCGCGAAAGCGATGTGTTGCGTAGTCAAATTCACCTGCTGCGACGCGCCTTGTCCGATGCCGGCTACGACGGACTTGAGACGGTGCACGGGGTCGGTTACCGCCTCCGGGGCGAAAGTCCGTCACCATGACTCTGCAACGCCGAATCAGCCTGGCACTCGGTGCGCTGGTGGCGCTGTTCGTGGTCGCGCAAGGCGTGCTTGCTTATCTGTCACTCGAAGAGCAAGAGGACACGCTAGTCGACGAGATCGTGCTGCTAGAAACCAAACGGCTGGTTGCTCGTATCGACAGCGGTGAGCTCGAGACCGTGGCGGGAATTCCAGAGATCGCGCTTGGCGGCAATTTTTCTGCGTGGCTCTTGGCCGGCGGCGAAGCTGACGCGCCCGCTTTGCCTCTTCGGGCGCGCACCCTGGCAGCAGGGCCGCATCGGATTTACGACACCGACGGCGTGTTCCATATCGTTGTCGCGCCAACTTCGCGCGGCCGTCTGGTTGTGCAATATGACGCGACGCTTAATGAGGCATTGGTGGACCAGTTCGGTGTCGAACTGCTGATCATCGGCGCCTTATGCATAGGCCTCGGGCTTGTACTCTCCAACATTCTCGCCCGCCTCGTGGTGGCGCCGCTTAAACGCCTGACTGAGCGCCTTGCACGATGGGCGCCCGGAAACTCTGCGCCACCTGCATCGAACGCCGATGAGGAGGCGGCGTTGCTCGCTGCATTCGACCGTGTGCGTTTAGGCCTTGAACAGGCGGCGACACGGCAGCGCGAATTCGCGGCCAATATCGCGCATGAAATACGTACGCCATTGTCGGCAGTCAGGACGGATCTCGAACTCACTGCTTTGTCGCCGCAACTGACCGTAGATGAACACGCGCGGCTTAGCAGGGCGATGGCGACAATCGATGCTGCCGCTAGTACTCTCGAATCGCTGCGAGCGTTGTCCTCGAGCCAACCGGGAAAATTGGAGCGCACCGATCTGCGCGAATTGGTTGAAGACGCTTGGGGAAGCCTGGTGCACGACGGCGACGCACCGCCTCTAAGCCTTGTCAACGAAGTGCCGCGCGACGAAATCATTTTAACCGACAGGCATGCATTGTTGACTATCTTGCGCAATCTGCTGCGCAACGCTGCCGAGCATGCTGGCCGCTCGTCATGTGTGGTCAGACGTAACAGCACGGGTTTAACGGTTGCGGATAATGGTCCCGGCATAGCACCCGCGGATTTACCCTTTGTATTCGAGCGCTACTTTCGCGGGCGCTTGAAAGACGCACCGGGACAGGAAGCTTCCGAGCGCGGTCTGGGACTCGCGATCGCAAAGCAATCAGCCGACGTCAACGGCTGGCGCCTGTCAGTCGAATCGACGCCGGAATCAGGTACGTGTTTCTCGCTAAATCTATCTCCCAAAGCGTCGACTTGACGAAAATTTGACGCAGTAACGACGGTAGCTTGACGGAGGCATAACTAGCCTCCGTTGTTGTGTTCCGCTCCGTCACGCACCTTCCTCGCACTGCACGTCGCATTCGTGCCGCTTGCATTCGCGCTGCTCGCTTGGTTTGCCTCATACAGCGGCCTGGACCGAATAGTTACCGATTTTTTTTATGACACACAGTTTGAGCGGTTCCCGGCTCACGGCAGCTATTGGTTGGAACTACTCGGTCACCGCGTCGCAAAGGTGTCCATTTGGGTCGTCGCGCTGGGCACGCTAACCGCAACCTTCGCTACCGAGCGTATTCGACACAACCCTGGTGAACAGCGCGCGATTGTTATTGCGGTGCTCGCGATGGCACTTGGTCCGATGATGGTTTCGGCGCTGAAGTACAGCACCAGTCATCACTGTCCGTGGGACTTGCGCGCGTATGGCGGCTTTGCCGATGTAAGTCGCGACTGGTTCGTGGCAGCCGCAGATGCTGGCCGCTGCTTTCCAAGCGGTCATGCGTCGGCGGGCTTTGCGCTGATCTCGCTGTACTTCCTTGGCTACGTTACTGACCGACCACGCGTGGCGCGCGTTGGCTTGATCGCGGCGCTCGTCGTTGGCACCGCATTCTCCGCCGTGCGCGTGATTCAGGGTGCTCACTTCCTGAGCCACAACCTGTGGGCGGCGGCGATCGACTGGTTTGCCGCGGCGCTCGTATTTAGTCCGCTGCTGGCGAGCAAGCGCGCATGAACGCGATCGTGTCGGGTGTGCGTCCTGGACGCGTGTTGGCCCGCTGGCGACCCGTGGTCAGCGCAGAAAGCCTGATTCTGGTCGTCGCTGTTTTCATCGCGATTGCCGATAACGTCCCGTTCTGGCGGGGAGTACTGCTCTATCGCGACTTTGCCGCTGCGTCGACCTGGTCGTTGGCGGTCTTGACGTTGCTGCTGCTGACAGCGGTGCACTACGTCGTGCTGGCGTCGCTTTCGACTCGCAGGACGCTCAAACCCGTGCTCTGCGTTTCAATGTTGATTGCAGCAGTGGTGGCGCACTACATCTCCCGCTATGGCATCGTCATCGACACGTCGATGATGCGCAACGTCCTGCAGACTGATGCGCTCGAGGCGCGCGAGCTGGTGGGTGTCGACCTCGCGGCAACGCTGCTGCCACTCGCAGCGCTTCCGATCGCTCTTGTTGCGTTTACCCGCGTTGCTGCGCCTCGGCGCCACGCGTTCACATTCCGCAGCGCCACTATTGCGGTCGCAGCCATATCCGCAGTAGTTGTCGCCTTGCTGGGATTCAAGGATTTCGCGCCCACGTTGCGCAATCATCCCGAAATTCGGAACATGTTGACGCCGGCGAATCTGTTGGTGTCCACGGCGCGTGCGGTGCGCCAGCAGGCGACCAATGTAACGGAGGCGCGCGAAGGTCCGATGACGGTCTCGCGTGGCGCCGCCGCTCTTGCGACTGCCAACGAACGCCCAGTCCTATTCGTGTTCGTCGTGGGTGAAACCGCGCGAGCGGCCAACTTTTCGCTGAACGGCTACGCGCGTGAGACGAATCCGGAGCTTGCAAAGCTCGACGTTATCAATTTCCCGCACGCGCGCGCATGCGGTACGTCGACTGAGGTTTCATTGCCGTGCATGTTTTCGCCGTTCGGCAGGCGTTCCTACGATGAGGCAAAAATTCTGCGGCGTGAATCGCTTCCGCAGCAACTCGCCCGTGCCGGAATTCGCGTCGTGTGGCGCGACAACCAAAGCGGCTGCAAAGGGGTATGCACGGGCGTGGAGGTGCATACCTTTAACGACGCGAATGCGCCGGACCTATGTGTCTCTGGGCACTGCTTCGATGAGGTCCTGCTACACGGGATGGATGCGCTGGTGCGTGAATCGCGCTCCGACCTGTTCGTCGTCCTTCATCAGATCGGTAATCATGGCCCTGCCTATTACCGACGGTATCCCAGCGAGTTCGCGCGCTTCGAACCTGCGTGCCAGACCGACACGCTGCATCAATGCACGCAACAGCAGATCGTCAATGCATATGACAACTCATTGCGGTACACCGACCATGTTCTTGCGCGCGTGATCGCGTTTCTAGAGCAGCAGCGCGGTCGCTACGACGTAGCAATGGTGTACGTGTCGGACCACGGCGAATCGCTGGGTGAGCGGGGGTTGTATCTGCACGGCATGCCGTACGCAATAGCTCCGAAGGAGCAGCTCGAGGTGCCGATGTTGTGGTGGATGTCGCCTGAGTTCGTGAGCCATCGGAACATCGATGTGGCATGCCTTCGCCAGCGCGCCCGTGAGCCCGTCAGTCACGACTACCTGTTTCACTCGATTGCCGGTCTCCTCGACGTTGAAACGCCCGACAGAGATCGAGCGCTGGATCTGTTTGCCAACTGCCGCCATGAACCGGCGCAACGCTCGGCGGCTTTCGCTCGGAATCCTCAGTAGGCTCAAAATTGTCGCGTCTGTTGCTGGGCGTCGCTCTTTGGTCGACTTCACTAGGCGCCTGCGCGGCGGGTGGACCGCTCGGCATCGATCATCGGGTCAATATGGAGGAGAGCGGCGTCTGGTCGCGCGAAATACAAAAAGCAATCTTCTACGGCTCGATGGCGACGTCAGTCAGTGGCGCGTTAATTGAAGGGACAGAGACCCGCCTGGGGTTGACGTTCTGGCGCGCCGCCGAGTCGGGTGGTATTGCTGCCATCGAGGCTGGAGTAATGAAGAAAGTTTTCACCCGGCCGCGCCCGTCGCAGATCAACGATCCTGATCTATGGTTCCAAGGAAATAATTATCAAAGCTTTCCCAGCGGAGAGACTGCCCTGGCGACGGGTGTTGTGACGCCGTTCATTCTCGAATACGGGCGCGATCAGCCGGCCGTCTGGGCGCTTGCGGCGATTCCAACGTATGTGGCCATGGCGCGAGTGAAGAGTCAGGCGCACTGGCAAACGGACGTTCTTACCTCAATAGCGTTAGGTACCGCCACCGGTTACTTCGTTTCACAACGCGAACACCCATTGACGCTGAGTTTTCAGCCCGGCGGTGTCTTCGTCGGCCTGCGGTATCGATGGTGAGCAAGTACGGCCGAACGCTGATGCTTATTGGATAACTATCTGATCGCAGAAGATGGTTATCGCGCTGCGCTTGCTGGGCACGGTTGTGCGATCGGTGTGTTGACTGGCCTCAGCTATGGCTGCTCGGTCATTTCACGGAGGAGACAGGTGACTGTAGCGCGTGTCTAAAGGTCGTCGCACTTGCGATCGTTGTCTACCTGTAACGGTTGTATCGCTCGAACAACCGCGCGCAGTCGGGCATCCTAGTTAGGACAAGCTTTCGGCAGTTCCGCCTCGCGCTTGCTCACTTCCTGGCTTGCCTTCTGCATCTGCTCGATCGTCGCCGCGCGCGTGTCCACTTTGTTGCGCACCTCGATCGCTCGTGCCAGGTCGCGGCGCGCACGCTCGCATCGGTCAGCCACTTTTAATTCGGCCTTCTCACGCTTTTCGGCGGCGCGTTTTTCTTCATCAGCCTGTTTTTTCTGATTCTTCTCGAGTTGTTTGGCTTCCGCCACGTCTTTCTTGGCGCGATCCTTGGCGGCCTGTTGATCGGGCACGCTCACTTGAGGAGAAGTATCGACCTTGCGTACTGGCTTGGTACCAGCCGGGCATTCCCGGTTCGAGTAAGTGACGGTGCCGTCTTTGCCCTCGCAGCGCTGCACCTGCATCTGCTGCGCGGCAGTCCCACTGCTGATCAAGCTCGCCGTCAACGCCGACACTACGAAAAGAAATGTTGATTGCGACATCTTCTCGACTGAAAGGGTTTCCGGCTACCGTTTTCTACATTGCCAACGCGCTACGCACCGCGTCGGCCGCCGCCTTGTTGAATCGGTACTGGAAATCGTAAATCTTCGCGCCCGCCTGATACAGCTTGCCCGGACGCACTCCGGGCGTTCCTTTGCTCGGCTCGATAAAGGCAATCTTGGCGGACTCGCGCTCGACGTTTGTGACGCCGGTGTCGAGTGGATCGACGTTGGCCGGAAATGACAGCACGACCGCGCGTGTACCCGCAATCATCTGCTCTTCCCACTCGCCTTCGCTGATGGCTTTGACTCCGTCGCGGTCGCAGAACAGCGTACCCGTCTTCGCTGCGAACAACTCGACCTCGCCCTTCTTGACGCCGCCGGGCTTGAATAGCATCGCGTACGGCTTCGCACCTTTACGGTCTTCGTACGCCAGGCAATACGGAATCTGCTTCGAGAAATTGCCGACGAACTGGCTTGTATTGCTGGCGCCGGTAAATGATTCGCGTGCCGGCAGCATTAGCACGTCGTCGATGAAGCGGGCAACGACCAGGTATGCAACCGACCCTGGCGGGAAAACGGCGCTGCCCACCTTGGCGGCTTCTTGCTTCAGATAGTTATCCGGCGTGCGCAGAAAGGGCTGCATATGCTGGCCCGCCACATCGAACGCCTGCAGCGTGACCGCGACACGCAACGGATTTTGTCCGGAAAAAATCATGTAAATGGTGCCGTCGGGCGCCGGAATCGCGAAGTTCGGACGGCCCACCGCGCGCCGCTCGCCATTCAGTACAAAATTGCCGGCGTCGATGTTGCTGTGGACGGCTCCAATCTTCGCGTCGTTCGTGGTCTCAGTCAGCGCGTAACGATTCTCCGCGCCGGGTTTATCGGCCGCCCTCAGATTTGCCACACGTGCGCCGTTGATCAAGTAAATGCCGTCTCCACGCAACGCATCGAGCCCTGGATTGGGCAGTGGCTTCGCACCCTGAACCGGGCGGGGCTGCTTCAGAGGCCCGTATGTTTGTAGCTCGCCCGGCGTCAATTCGGTAGCGCCAACGACGGCGCTGATGGTCAGCACGGCGCTCGTCATCACGATTTTCAGATTCAGCTGCATTCGGTAATCTCCTGCTGCGTTCGAACGGCTCTGATCGTAACGAACGCGTGAAAGGGCGATGATCGGAAAAAAGGCGGGAATTCTCCCGCGAAGGTGGGACTCAAGTAGCGTTTCAACTAAACGACCTTGCCCGGATTCATGATGTTCAAGGGATCGAGTGTCTGCTTGAGCGCACGCATCAACTTCATTTCGACGGGCGATTTGTACCGCATATTTTCCTCGCGCTTCAACTGTCCAATGCCGTGCTCTGCGGAAATCGATCCTGAGAAAAGCGTTACCTGATCATGCACGCATTCGTAGATGGCCGATTGCTGCTCGAAAAAACGTCCTTCGTCGGTCCCAGGCGGCGGCATCACGTTGTAGTGCAGATTGCCGTCGCCCAGATGGCCGAAAGTCACCATGCGGATGCCAGGAAAGCGCTGAGCAAGCAGAGCGTCGGTCTGTTCGATGAAGCGCGCGATCGATGAAATCGGAACCGATATATCGTGTTTGATGTTCTTGCCGTCGCGCGCCTGCGCTTCGGATATCGATTCGCGCAACGTCCATAGTGAACGCCCTTGCCCCGCCGATTGCGCAATGACGGCATCGGCAATCAAGCGTTTTTCCAATGCCTGCTCGGCAATCGATTGCAGTAGCGCTGCTGCGTGCCGCTCGTCTTCGTGATCGCTCAACTCCAACAGTACGTACTGCGAATGGTCGCGCTCTAACGGTGAGCGCTGCTGCGGAAAATGCCGCAGCACCAATTGAAGGCACGTACTCGAAAAGAATTCGAATGCGGTCAACGTGGGGCCCGCCAGGGATTGCGCCAGCGGAAGGAGCGATAGCGCTGCAGCCACCGAGTCGAGCGCGAAAAGCGCGGTCACTTGCGAGCGCGGGAGCGGAAACGTTTTGAGACATGCTGCGGTTATTACGCCAAGCGTGCCCTCGGCACCGATGAATAGATCGCGCAGGTCATAGCCAGTGTTGTCCTTCCGCAGCGCGCGCAACCCATTCCATAATTCGCCCGACGGCAGGACGACCTCGAGGCCGAGCGCCAGCTCGCGCGCATTGCCGTATCGCAACACCTGCGTGCCGCCCGCGTTGGTACTTAGGTTGCCGCCAATCGTCGCGCTGCCTTCAGCCGCAAGGGATAGAGGAAAAAGGCGGCCGCCAGCTTCGGCAGCCTGCTGTACATCACGCAGCACGCATCCGGCGTCCACCGTAATCGTTCCGTTGATGGCATCGATTCCGCGCACTCGGTTAAGGCGCTTCAATGACAGCACCACTGCATCGGCCGATGTATCGGGTGTGGCGCCGCCGGCAAGTCCTGTGTTGCCACCTTGCGGCACGATCGGTGTATGCGTCTCTGCGCACGCAGCGACGATCGCGGCGACCTCGCTCGCATTCGACGGTCGCACGACCGCCTGAGCGCGGCCGGTAAAGCGTCCGCGCCAGTCGGTCAGATAAGCCGCGGTGTCCGCAGGCGCGGTAAGCACCTGCTCAGTTCCAGCGATCTGGCGCAAACGTGATAGCAGCATCAGCGTCCGCCCAACTGCGTCGCAGCGGTGGCGAGACGCTTGCCGAGCGCTACGGCCAGCCGCCGTTCCTCGCCGGTCAGCCGCGCGATCGAGCCGTGCGGCGCGAAGTGGCTCGCTCCGTAAGGAGAGCCACCGCTGGTAGTCGTCATCAAATCGGATTCGGTATACGGGATACCGAGTACCAGCATGCCCTGATGCAGCAGAGGCAACATCATCGATAGCAGCGTCGATTCCTGGCCGCCGTGCATCGAAGTCGTTGATGTAAAGACCGCAGCAGGTTTGCCCGCGAGTGCCCCTGAAAGCCAATGCCCCGACATCGAGTCGATGAAGTGCTTCAGCGGTGCCGCCATATTGCCAAAACGTGTGGGCGAGCCGAGTGCCAGTCCACCGCACTCTTCGAAATCGCTCAACTCCGCGTACGGCGCGCCTTCGGGTGGCACGCTGGGCAGTGCAGTTGTGACGACAGCTGCAACGGGCGGAACGGTGCGTAGCCGTGCGTGTGCTCCATCGATCTGATCGATGCCTTGCGCTATCGCTTCCGCGAGCAGCCGGGTGGCCCCAGTGCGGGAGTAGTAAAGAACGAGGATGTCCAATTGGTTGATTTGCAGCAGGGTGCTTACGACTGTCGATGCCAGCGTTGCGTGCGGTCGTTATTATCGCCGCACGATGCGTTGGACCCTTGCCCCCTGGCTCGACCGTTATCCGGCGCTCAAGCGCGCGCATGATGTCGCGATCTTCGCGCAGCGGCGTGCGCGAGACGTCAAAATGGCCCAGGTCTCGGGTAGCCTGACCTTCACGACGACGCTGACGATCGTTCCGTTGTTCGCCGTCGCACTTGCGCTGTTCACAGCCTTTCCGTTGTTTACCGAGTTTCGTGGGGCTGTCGAGAACGCGGTCCTCAAAGCGTTGCCCGGTCAAATTTCCGACACAGTTCTCCGTTACATCAACCAATTTGCGTTAAAAGCGACGCGGCTCACCGCAGTCGGTCTGATCTTTCTGGCAGTGACGGCAGTGGCGATGATGGTCACCTTCGATCGCGTGATCAACGACATCTGGCGCGTCAAAAATCGAAGGCCGCTGACGCAGCGAGTGCTGATCTATTGGGCGATCCTGACGCTCGGTCCGCTGTTGATTGGTGCGAGCCTGACGGCAAGCTCCTATCTTTGGTCATTGTCCGGGGACGCGGTCGCTGCGTTGCCGCGGTCGGTCCGCGGTGTGCTTGATTACGCGCCGGTGATCCTTAGTGGCTTCGCCTACGCCGCGCTCTTTGTGTTCGTGCCGAATCGGCGCGTCGCGTGGCGCGATGCGCTGATCGGCGGCTTTATCGCAGCCATCCTGGCGGAACTCTTCAAGCACGCATTTGGAGAGTTCGTGTCGCGAGGAACAACGGGTTCGATCTATGGTGCGTTCGCAGCGCTGCCGTTATTCCTAATCTGGATCTACCTCTCCTGGTACGTCGTGCTGTTCGGCGCAGCGATAACGGCAACCCTGCCGCGATTGCGTGCGACCCGTTTTGCCGATGAGATGCTGGCAGGCAACCAGTTCGTGACTGCGGTTGCATTGTTGAAAGCGTTGCTGCAGGCAAAACAGTCGAAATCGCCGGCGGTGCGGCCGGTTGAACTCGCGCGGCAGATTCGCATGTCGATTGACGAAACCGATGCTCTGCTCGAAGCGCTTGAGAAATTGGGATACGTCAGGCGACTCGCCGTGACTCGGCCCGGCCGCCGCGACGATCATGACTGGATGCTGATCTGCGACGAAAATTCGATGACACTAAAGCCGTTGTTTGAGCACTTCGCAGTTGATCCGGCGAATAGTCTGCTCAACACCGATGTGCTTGGCTTACGTGCGATGCGCGCGCGCTGGTTTCAATCGGACTGGTTAAAGGCTCCGCTGGCGGAGGAACTCGCTGAGCACAAGTGAGCAGCGGCAGACTTACAGCCTAATCTTGCCGGTCCAGATATTCGCGTACATCACCCAGTCGCCGATGAAGCTGTAAAGCGGCTGCTTGAACGACGCCGGCTTGTTTTTTTCGAAAACAAAGTGGCCGATCCACGCGAAGCCATAACCACAAAGGAGCGCGGCGAGTAACCACCAGGGATTGCGCGTCGCTATCGCGGCCACAATAAAGACCAGCGCGAACGATGATCCGGCGAAGTGCAGGCGTCGACAGCTGCGGTCTCGATGCTCGGACAGGTAGAACGGGTAAAACTCGCGGAACGATGCGAAGCGTTGCGAGGGTGCCTGGGTTTCGCTCATCGTTCAATCTAGCGCTTCCCGCCGCGACGTTCAAGACGGCGCGACGGTCAGCACCAGGGCCGCGGCACACAGCACCAGCACGCCTGCGGCGCGATCGGTCATGCTGGCATAACGAGGATTCGCCGCAAAATGTGAAGCGCGTGATGCGAGATAACCGTAGCCCGCCAGGATCAGCAATTCAGGCAAGATCGAGCCCGCAGCGAGCCAGACCATCTGAGCCCCTACCGGCAATCGCGGATCTACGAACTGCGGCAGGATTGCCACAAAGAAGATGAGGGTCTTCGGATTGGCGAGCTGCAGCGTCAAGCCCGAAAGAAAAATGGCCGATGGCGATCGAGCACGTGCAGTCGCGTTCGAGGCCGCGATCGGCGACGGACGGCCCAGCAGTGCGGAAACTCCGATATAGACCAGATAGAGAGCGCCAAGCCATTTGACCGTGATGAAAAACGGTTTCGACGCCATCAGCACCGCACCGAGCGCGGTTGCCGATACCGCGAAGTAGAAGGCGTTCGCCGTTAGCACACCAAGCGCGGCAAACAGCGAGCGACGCGCGCCGTGCGTTAGCCCATAAGCGATGACCAGCATGACCGCCGGACCTGGCGACAACGATAGCGCTGCCTCGGTCAGCAGGTAGAGCCAGTAGGTGTCCCAGTTTATCGAGGCAGACAGCACGTCAGCGTCACGCTGGCGTGCGATCGAACACACGCGCGGCGAAGCGCGTCAACGCTTCGCGTACGCCGTCGGGGTTTTCGGCCATCAACGAATGGCCGCTCCCCTGCAGTGTGACGACCGTTGCGTCCTTACAGGCATCGATCAACGGCTGCGCAGCGCGTGCCGGTGTCATCGAGTCCGATGTGCCCAGCACGAACAAGGCTGGGCAGGTCAACTCGGTGGCTGCTTGCACGCCGCGTTGATATTCTTTGCACGCCTTGAAGTCGGCATGCAGCACGTCAGCGCCATTGCGCTGCGCGATGCGCTGCATCAGCCGCAGATTGCTCCATACGTTCGAGAAGCCCGGACC
>DATEOP010000017.1:0-3582 GCA_035274065.1 Burkholderiaceae bacterium | reverse complement strand
GCCTTCAGCATCGAATATTCGCCGCTTACTTGGTAAACAAATGTCGGCGCCTTGTAAGCATCTTTTACTCGCCGCACGATGTCGAGGTAGGGCATCCCGGGCTTGACCATCACCATGTCGGCGCCCTCGGCAAGATCAAGTCCGACTTCCCATAGTGCTTCGTCGGTGTTCGCTGGGTCCATTTGATAAGTCATTTTGTTCGATGCGCCGAGGTTTGCTGACGAACCGACAGCGTCGCGAAACGGAGCAAAAAAAGCGCTCGCATACTTCGCCGAGTACGCCATGATGCGCGTGTGTATTGCGCCGTTCTGCTCGAGCGCTTCCCGGATCGCACCAATGCGACCGTCCATCATGTCGCTCGGCGCGACGATGTCAACGCCGGCTTGAGCCTGCAATAGCGCCTGCTGCTTCAGAACCGCGATGGTTTCATCGTTCAGTACGTATCCGGCGGAGTTCACGACACCGTCCTGCCCGTGAGTTGTGTAGGGATCGAGCGCGACGTCGGTCAAGACGCCGAGGTCGGGAAACCGCCGCTTCAATTCGCTTGCGATGCGCGGCACGATGCCGTCGGGGTTCGTCGCTTCACGGCCGTCCGACGACTTGAGCGATTGTTCGATAACCGGGAACAACGCAATGACAGGTATCTGCAATTGCGCGCACTCTTCGGCGATCGGGATCAGCCGATCGAGCGAAACTCGCTCAACACCCGGCATCGACGCAACGGGTTCAACACGGTTCTTGCCATCGAGAACGAAGACCGGGTAGATCAAATCGTCGGTTGTGACACGATGTTCGCGCATCAGACGACGCGAGAAATCGTCGCGCCGCATGCGCCGCATTCGCACCGACGGAAACTTGCCAAGGATCTGCATGCAAACTCCTGTTATGGCGTCTTATTAGCCGCTGCGCACCGCAGCGTCAACTCCGTATCCATCCGGAAAGGATGTAGCCCAACTCGTCGATCCCTTCCCGCTTCAGCGCCGAGAACAATTGGGCGGTGGCGCGCGAGCCGATGTGCGCCGCGCGCTGCTGGGCAACGGCGAGCGCTGCTTTCTTCTCAGCGTTGTTTAGTTGATCCGATTTGGTGAGCAGGAAGTGCAACGATGATTCGCGCTGCTCGACGAAGCGGATCAATGCTTCGTCGCCGCGCATGAGCGGTCTGCGGGCATCCATGACGATCACTATTCCGACCAACGTCTGGCGTGACGCTACGTAACCGCCGACCAGTTCATCCCACTGGCTCCGCTGCGCCTCGGGCGCCTGCGCGAAGCCATAGCCCGGTAGATCGACCAACACGCCGCGCGGCACGATCTGCTTGTCTTCATCGCGGTCAGAAAGCTCAAAGAAATTTAGAAGCTGCGTTCTGCCAGGAGTCTTGCTCGCGAATGCCAAACGCTTCTGGTTAGTTAACACATTGATCGCGGTTGATTTGCCGGCGTTAGAGCGTCCTGCGAACGCGATTTCGGGCAATGCCGGCGCTGGCAGATCTTCCAGCGTAGCCACGGACATCACGAAGCGGGCGGAACGGAAAAGCTGCACTGGCCAGGCGCTCCGGCTGCAAGTGACTGCGTTGGGTTGCGTAGAATACGCGGCGATTTGCCGAGACAGCGAGATGGTTATCGGCACATGTCCCTTACGTCTGAAGAGAGTGCTTGATGAAAATAGCCCGCTGCCTGCGTGTGACGGTGTGCTTGGCCGTTTTGGTGCACTTGAGCGCGCCTTTGGTAGGCAACGCTCAAATGAAGCCGGCTCCGACGGTCGATCCCGCGCGCGGCCAACAGATTGCCTCGCAGGTTTGCGCGGCGTGTCACGGTGCAGACGGTAATTCGTCGGCGACCGCCAACCCGTTGCTCGCCCAGCAGCACTCCGCCTATCTGTACAAGCAGTTGCTCGATTACAGCGTTAGACAGGGACAGCAGCGTCCGGTGCGCGAAAACGCAATAATGAATGGGATTGCGTCGCAGTTGTCCGATGACGACAAACGCAACGCCTCGGCATGGTTTGCGAGCCAAACGGCACAGCTCAATACCGCGCGAAACAAGCAGACTTTGGAGCTTGGGCAGCGTATCTGGCGCGCCGGATTGCCCGAGAAATCGTTGCCGGCCTGTTCGGGCTGTCACAATCCCGCAGGTCTCGGTATTCCGACTCAATATCCACGACTCGCTGCGCAGCACGCAGAGTACGTTGAAGCGACGTTGAAGGATTTTCGTCAGGGAACACGACGCAATAACCCGGCGATGCAGGAAATCGCCGCAAAACTCTCAGATAACGAGATTCGCGCGGTGGCGGATTTCGTACAGGGACTGCGACTGAACGACGCTGCCAAGTAGCGTTAGGACAGACGCGACTCTGTTGCAAACAACTCTTCGATCGTTTCGCGCCGCCGCACGCACTGCGATTGGGCACCGTCGACCATGACCTCGGCCGGCCGTGGTCTGCTGTTGTAATTCGAGCTCATTGTCATCGCATACGCGCCTGCACTTGTGATCGCAAGCAAATCGCCGGGCCGCACAGCCAGCTCTCGATCACGTGCAAGCCAGTCGGCTGACTCACAGACAGGACCGACAACGTCGTACTGCTTGACGCCATTACTGCGGGGCATAACCGGGACGACTCTCATCCAAGCGTCGTACATTGCGGGACGGATCAGATCGTTCATCGCAGCATCGACGATCGCAAAATTCTTCGATTCTCCGGGTTTCAGATATTCAACGCGCGTAAGCAAAACACCGGCGTTGCCAACAATCGAGCGTCCCGGTTCGAAGACCAGCTGCTTAGTTTGATAACCACGGGCGTCGAGTCGGGCGAGAAGCGCTCTGATCAGATCCGGGACTCGCGGAGGCGACTCGTTCTGATAGCGAATTCCCAACCCTCCACCCATGTCGATGTGGCGAAGAACGATTTTTTCGCGCTCGAGCGAGTCGACCAGTTCGATGATGCGATCTGCGGCCTCAACATACGGCGCGATCTCCGTGATTTGAGAGCCAATGTGGCAGCCTAGCCCTACGAGCTGCAGAGCTGCCCTGGCGCTGGCCACCCGACAAAGCGCCAACGCGTCTGCGTACGCAACGCCAAACTTGTTAGTTTTCAGCCCGGTTGAAATGTGCCGATGTGTCTTGGCGTCAATATCCGGGTTGACACGCAGGGCCACCGGCGCACGTAGATTTAATCGTTGTGCCACCGCATCGATGCGATCAAGCTCCGCAGCAGACTCGACGTTGAAACATGCGATGTTGGCTTTCAGCGCGGCCTCGATTTCGGCTTCAGTCTTTCCAACGCCAGAGAACACTGTTCTGCCCGCGTTGCCGCCCGCGGCGAGCACGCGCGCGAGTTCGCCACCCGAGACAATGTCAAATCCGGCACCGCGCCGCGCTAGGACGTCAAGCACCGCCAAATTCGAATTGGCCTTGACGGCGTAGCACACCTGCGCATCTCGATCCGTTAGCGCCGAGTGGTAGGCGTCATAAGCGGTCTCAATCGCGCGGCGCGAATAAACGTACAGCGGTGTCCCATAGCGACTTGCCAGCGCGTCGAGCGCAGCGTCTTCGCAGTACAGGTGGTTTTCGCGGTAGCTGAACCCCT
>DATEOP010000016.1:0-2630 GCA_035274065.1 Burkholderiaceae bacterium | reverse complement strand
ATGAGTTGAATCGACAGATGCGAGTCGGTGCCACGTTGACCGAGGAGCAAGCGCTAAAACTGGCTTTCGATGCCGGCAGCACCGCAACCTAGTTGTTAGCCGTGGCGATCTGCTCGAGGCGGACGCGCTCAAACTAGGCTGCCGCTCACAGCCATCGGTGCCAACACCATCAGGCCGAATGTGGTGGTCGAGGCTAATGCGGCGAGCGTCATTAGAACAAGGCGTTGCGTCAGCGAATTGCGGTTCATCGTATTTTCCTTGAATGCTGTTATCGAGGACTGCATCGTCTGCCTGGCGCGCCATCAGGTCCTTGGGATGTGCCTTAATTCGGCTTAATCTTTTATGAACTGCCGAGATTCGGCCGCGCGGGACCGTTAAGCGCGTGCGAGGTGGTAATGACGAGACGTCGCGGTTCTATCTGTTTATCGAGATAGGCGAACGCGCATTTTTTCGAGTAGAGCAAGAAGCCGGGGCCGAGTAGTGGTACAGCTGCATCGCGGACGCCGATTGTTGGAGCCCTACTTGCTGTGTAATTACCTAGCAAGTTTCAGAAAACCGCAGCCAGGTGGGCGCCAAATGGGGCGAGACTTTGAGACAAATTAAGGTGGGTCTCTGCGGCTTCACGGTTGGAATGGCTCAGTACCCTCGCCACTTTCCCGTGGTGGAAATTCAACAGACTTTTTACCAGCCACCGGAGAACGATACCTTGCGCCGCTGGCGCGCTAACGCACCGCCCGATTTCGAGTTCACGCTCAAGGCCTGGCAGCTGATAACTCACACAAGTACGAGCTCGACCTACCGGCGCATACGACGTGTCCTCACTGCCAGTGAACGCAATGGCGTCGGTGCGTTTCGCGCCACTCGCATTGTTGATGAAGGCTGGTGTCGCACGGTGGAATGCGCCGAAATTCTCTCGGCCACGGCGATTCTGTTTCAAAGTCCCGCCAGTTTTAAACCTACGGAAGAGAACATGGGAAATCTGCGCACTTTCTTCAGCCGTATCGAGCGTCCGAAAGGCATCCGCTTGATGTGGGAACCGCGTGGGCCTTGGCCTGCGCAGCCGGTCGCAAAACTGTGCGCCGAGCTTGCGCTCGTGCATGTTGTCGACCCATTCGTCACCGATGCGCAGACGCATTCGCCGACCTACTTTCGACTGCACGGGATCACCGGCAGCCGTCATGTTTATTCGGACGACGAATTGCGGTGGCTTCTGACGCGCATTCCGGACGATGGCGATGTCTATGTAATGTTCAACAACTTGCCTCGAGTGGGTGACGCCCGAAGATTCATCACCTTGGCCGCCGCTGACGCACGGTCAGAAGCCCGCTCACCGACTAGCTCAAGGCGACCGTAGTCACCCTCCCATTCGTAAGTTGAACGAGATCGTCGAACGTAAGACGAAACACCGCATTCGGCGTCCCGGCCGCAGCCCAGATCTCGTCGAAGCTTCGCAAGTCCTCATCGATGACGATGAACATCGGTTCGGAATGCCCGATCGGAGGTACGCCCCCAATGGCGAAGCCAGTGCGCTCGCGAACAAAGTCGGCGTTGGCGCGTTCAATTTTTTCACCGAGATGGGTGGCGATGATGGATTCACTCACACGGTTCGTTCCGCTGGTGATGACAAGAACGACTCGATCGCTGATCGTCGCTCTGAACACCAGTGACTTGGCAATCTGACCCACCGTGCAGCCAATCGCTGCCGCAGCCTCCGCCGCTGAGCGCGTCGACGCTTCAAACTCCATCACCTCGAAACGCGGGCCGAGCGCGCCCTGGACTCGCAGCGCAGTGCGATGCGTCGCTGGTTTCAATTAGACCGTGATCGTAGGCAGCTGTGAACTTGGTGCGGGGAGGCCACTAGCACTCCCCAGCACCATAATGCTACGCGTCAGTTCATGCTGCTGCTGACAATGGGCGCCAGCGCGGCGCTGATACGAGCACCCTGATCGGCCGTAATCATCGGCATCAGAATCCCGAGAAAGCGCGGGTCCTGCACGCCGCTGGTGATGTACTGCCACCGATACGCTGCAAGCGTCGTTCGGTGGATCGCTTCGACTTCCGCATTGTCGAACTCGCGGCCTGCAGCTCGCGCGAAGTAAGCGGCGTCCGCCTTCGCTTGCATCTGAACGATGCCGTCCACTGCGCCGACGAGTCCAATGAGCTCGTCGACAGCAACATCGCGCTGCTGTTCGTTGAGACTTGCATCTTCACGCTGCCACTCCAGTTCATCCAGGATCGCGTGTTGCGATTCCTCGCGCCAGTGGAAAAGGAAGACATCCTTCCACAACGGATCGAGCGCTTCGTCCGGCTCGATGCTGCTGCGGTAATGCGCTTGCGAGAACAGCTCAATGTCACAGGTCAGTCCAAGTACGGCCCACGTTGAAGCAGCAAGCACTGCGTTTGCGACCTGATTCGGTTCTGGGACGAACACATAGCCCGGCGGCATGCCCGGAGCAACCTTGGCTTCAAGTCTTCGAAAAAGCTCCTGATGCTTCAACTCTTCGTCGGTCAAGCGAACCAGCGCCTCGAATGCGACCTGATCTCCGAGCGCGTGAGTCCGACTGAGGTCGGTGACCTTGGCGCCGATAAAGCGTTCAACCAATGCAAACATGTTGGCATAAGTACGGCCC
>DATEOP010000015.1:0-2081 GCA_035274065.1 Burkholderiaceae bacterium | reverse complement strand
AACGCCGCGCACGACGATCCAGCCCCAATTGCGCTTTAGATCGGGCAGCAGGCTATCCAGCGCCACTCCAGTCGTTGCCATAAACACCTCCCCGTTAGCTTCCGACTTCGCATGATAGTGACGGAGCACACGACGCGCGTGCTGTCCTACGATGCTTACTGAGAAGCTTTGCGCGTCACCCGGAAGATCGTGTTGTTGGCGTCATCACTCACCAACAGCGCACCGTCGCGAGCAACCGCCACTCCAGCCGGTCGGCCCCAGACACTGTCGTTGTTTACAAAAAACCCTGTCATGAAGTCTTCGTACTCGCCGGTCGGCTTTCCACCTTTCATGCGAACGCGAATCACCTTGTACCCGGTCCTTTCGGGCCGGCTATGGGAGCCATGTAGCGCGACAAATGCATCGCCGCGATATTCGGCCGGGAAGGCATCGCGATCGTAGAACGCCACGCTTAGCGCGGAAGAATGCGCCTGGATCAATACCTCGGGCACTCGTACCTGACCCCTGAGATCGGGACGCTTTCCTTTCAATGCCGGATCTTCATGAGCACCGATGTAGTACCAGGGCCAGCCATAGAAAGCACCGTCCTGCACGTGCGCCATGAAGTCGGGAGCGAGCTGCGGACCGATGTGGTCGCGCTCGTTGACGACGCACCATAGGTTGTCGGTGCCGGGTTGCATCGCCAGGCCTGAGCAGTTGCGCAGTCCGGTGGCGAAGTTGCGAAGGTTCTTTCCATCCGGATTGAACACACGCACTACGGCTCGATTTTCTTCTTCGCCCCAGGCCGCGCCGCGGCCGTGGGTCTTTTCGTGTTGACGGATCTGCTCGGGCGTCATGTCGGGCATACCAGCGACTCCGAGATTGGACGCCGAGCCAATGGCAAGGAACAGTCGCTTGCCGTCACGCGAGACCGCGAGGTCGCGCGTGAAATGCCGCTTCGTCGGAATGTTGTCGACGATCACTTCGGCCGGGCCCGCCGCTTTAACGTCTCCGCTGTGATACGGATAGCGCACCACTTGATTTGCGGCCGCCACATAGACATGCTGCGGATCGCTTGGCGGGTGGAAGACAATGCCGTAAGGCCGGTCGAGATTTTCGGCGAAGACTTCCGGCTTCGCAGGCGCGCCACCTCCGCCTGCGCGGAACACGAGCACGCGGCCGGCGCCTGTCTCCGACAGGAAGATGTCGCCGTTCGGTGCGACTCGCAGGGTGCGCGGCATCTTGAACCCGCTGGCGAAGACCTGCACAGCGAAGCCATCCGGCACCCTTGGCAGCGCGTCCTGGGGCCGCTCCACGACCTTCACGTTGTTGCCAACCGACTCTTCGGGGGCCGTGGCGGTCGCGGCCGGCAAGTCGGACGGCTTGATCAGGCGGCGAACACCCGGCGCATCGGTCTTCCAGCTGTCGCCAATCGCGGCAACCCCGGTACGAACTTGCGCGCCTTGCGCGAATGCGAGCGAAGCCGTACAGAACAGCGGAACGGAAATGAGTAAAACAGGAAACTTCGACCCGCGCATGTGATCTCCTTGAAGTCGTGATGACCGTGCTGGTGTGCGACGGCAATTACTGAACCCAACTTGTCGCTCTACCCAGCCGTGCAGACCACGCCGAGCGCATTGTCCGCGTGAATGATCGAGTGCCGTTCAGGAAGCCCGGATCAGATGTGTGAGCTCCGGCTTGCTGCGCAACAGCGCTTGTAGTTGTTCTTCGAGCTGGCGGTCCGCCTGAGTGGCGCGCTCGTGCTGCCGTAGATGTTCGAGCCAGGATTCCACGAGAAACGTTTCCACAATCGCCCGGGTTGCGCCGCGTCCTAAAAACGCCCCATGCATAAGCACCGTCGCGACGACGCTGCGCCGAGACGCGTTCGAGCGCAGTCAGAATGCCTTGCCCGTGCTCAGGCAAGACGAGATATTGGACAGTCACCATCATCGGTCCGCTGTCTTCTTCGATGTGCTTTGAGACAACAGGCTCGGGCCAGTGCATGCGACAATGAACTCGCTGCACTGACCGAGCGTTTACAAACTGGCGGAGAGAGTGGGATTCGAACCCACGATAGGCTTATGACCTATACACACTTTCCA
>DATEOP010000014.1:0-2414 GCA_035274065.1 Burkholderiaceae bacterium | reverse complement strand
GTAGGAAGACTGGAAAATCCTTCCCGACGGGGCGGTACCCCAGCGCGGTCATCTGCTCAGGTGTTGAGCCGACGACGACCCAATCGCGATCCGTTTCCAGTGCGGCATCGAGATCGCCCAAGTGGCGGCGCGTATTGCCTAACATCTGATCGCGTACAAAGCCGCCGACTCGATACGCTTTCACGATGTCGCGTCCTTACGTCTCTATCGCTTCGGTTTCAGCCTTGGCTGCGGCGATCCACTGCTGCATGGACGGCAGCGCCAGTAGGCTGTCCGAGTAGGCGGCAAGCAGCGGAGACAGCCGGACGCCATACGTCGCAAAACGCGTTACGACCGGCGCGTAGAACGCGTCAGCGATCGAAAAACTTCCAAACAGCATCGGCCCGCCTTGTTCGAGGCACTCGTTCCATACGGCTTGAATGCGCGCGACATCGGCCGCCACGTCACTGCGCTCGAGCGCGGCCCTGCCTCTGCCCGGATGTTGCGACCTGATATCCATCGGCATATGCGTGCGCAGCGCTGCGAAGCTTGAATGCATTTCGGCAGTCACGGAGCGGGCTCGTGCGCGCTCAGCAGTATCGCGCGGCCAGAGACTATCGCCAGCGTCGTTCGCGATCAGCTTTTCATTGATGTATTCACAAATCGCCAACGAATCGAAAACAGTGAGTTCGCCGTCGATCAGACACGGCACACGTCCACTTGGCGAATAGCGAAGGATCTTTGCGGTCGAGTCTGGGCGACTCAACACGATGTTGACCTCGTTAAAGGCAACGCCGGCTTGCTTCATCGCCAGCCAGGGGCGAAGCGACCAGGACGAGTAGTTCTTGTTGCCGATCACGAGTGTCAGGCTCATTGCGGTTTTCCAGCCATCCCGCCCCGATAAATCGGTTCAATTTCCATTAGATTTTCGCGGAACATCGTCTCGTACTCATTGCGAAAGTAGGCGGCTGCCACGTCGAGCGACTGTCCTTGCTCGTCATTGCTCGTCAGCCAGTTAAATGCGTTGTAGCGCGCCGCCGCGTACATCAATACCGCGCGTACCCAGTCGGCGGAATATTGGTCGCTCATTTCGTTCGCAAGCGTCACGAATCGATCGGCCCGCTTCGAGAAGGTCGTCGGGCATCTCGTACTTTGGCGTCGCCACAATTGCGTCAGCGCCCGGCACGCGCGCGATAAAGACTGAACCGGCTACGGTTGTGCGCGGGAGATAGGTAAATGGGCGCTTCGGCCTCCATCGGCGTCATGCCGATATCAAGTTCAGGTGCGGGCTGGAACGGCTGGACCGTTGCGACGTTGTCGACTTTCATCGAATCGAGGTTGTCGCGCGACATCAGGGGCTCGCCAGGCATGAGCTCCATCAAAATTGCCTGCAGTCGTGCCAGCGCGTCAGGCAGCCGGAAGACAGGGCGCGGATGGCCGCTCGCGGCCGCAGCAAAGGCGACCAGGTCGCGTAGCCGATAAATCCGTGGACCGGCGAGCTCATATGTCCGCTTGAAGGTGTCGCGATTGTCGAGAGCGTTGACAAATGCATCGGCGACATCGCCTACCCATACTGGCTGGAAGCGAGTGTCTGCATAACCAAGCGGAAGCACCGGAAAAAATTTTGCCAGCATCGCGAACATGTTCAGAAAATTGTCCTCGGGCCCGAACACAACCGATGGTCGAAAAATTGTCCAATCGAGCGTCGAAGCCTGTACCAGCGCGTCGCCGTCGCCCTTGCTGCGTTGATACATTGACGGACCGCTCGAATCGGCGCCCATCGAGCTCATGTGCAACAGACGGCCGACGCCGTGTCGAGCGCACATTGCGACAATCCGACGCGGCAGCTCGACGTGCGCCTGTGCGAACTTCGGCCCATAACGCGAGCTCGACGCTCCCTTGGTCCCATGCAGAACGCCGATCAGATTGATCACCGCATCTTTACCATCGATAAGCCGGCTGAGAACCGCATCGTCATGCACGTCGCATTCGACAACATCGATCGTCGGCAACATGATCAAGTGCCTGGCTCTGGCACGCCGCCGCGTCGGAACCGTCAGTTGCAAGCCACGCGTCGTCAGTCGCGTAACGATATGACGACCTATGAAGCCGCCGCCGCCGATGACGAGAATGTTGGAGTGCTGCATCTCGCGAATTCTATTCGCGCCGATCGGGGCTACGGAAGCTCGGTGCTGCCGGCTGCTTTGGGAGCGATGGTCCCCAGGCGGGCTTTCAACGACGGCGCCTGGTTGTCAAACAATGCGGCGTAGTAGATGCTGTTCGACATCACTTTCTTGACATAGTCACGCGTTTCATTAAAAGGAATCGTCTCGGCGAATACCGCTCCTTCTATGGGCTTCGCGAGCGATGCGCGCCACGCGCGCGGGCGACCCGGTCCGGCGTTGTAAGCGGCGGTAGCGAGAACCGGCGAGCCA
>DATEOP010000013.1:0-11030 GCA_035274065.1 Burkholderiaceae bacterium | reverse complement strand
AGTGGCCGCGTTTGATGCGCCGGTTGATTCATCTATTACCTATCCTTGCTACAAGTCGTTCGATGACCTCATCGACGTTGAGCGCCTGAAGGCGCTCGACGGGTACATTATCGAGCGCATCAAGCGGCACGAGGCAGCTGCGCGACTCGACTACTTTCAGAACGATCACCGGCTTGACGAGGCAAGCCCGCAGGAACCGGGCGTGAAGGAAATCTGGCTATCGGCGCACAAACCAGGCGTGCCGCACGATTATCTGAACCTGGACCAGCCCGCGTTGTGGCAGCCGACAGAGGCAGCTAACGAGTTTGCGTCGCTGATGGATTTCATCGCAACGCTGCCCTTCAAAGCAACCGGCCGCATGTTGATCATCTATGACGGCGTGGGCAACGCGGTTCCAGCGCACCGCGATCACATGAGCCCCGAGCTTTGCCATCACTTCCTGTGGTTACGGACCAACCGAACGAAACCGTTCTACGTGTTGAACCACAAAAACGGAAAGAAGCTTTATGTCGATTCGTACAGTGCGTGGTTCGATACGGTCAACCAGTTTCACGGAACCGACGGCGCACCCGGCCTTTCCTTTAGTATTCGTATCGACGGACGCTTTACCGACAACTTGATGCGATCGATTCCGGTACCTACGACGAACCTCGCATCACAGCCCGCACTGTGGGCGTGTACGTCATAACACTGCACTGCGTTCAGTTTTGTCTTCCGCAGCAGCGGCAAAGATGACGTCGTTGACTGCACTCATCGAGAGTTCCGATCCTTTTTCGACCAACGCTTCAGGCTCCACATCAGCCAGGTATTGGCCGACGGCATCGTGCAGCGACGCCAGCGTGAGTCCGCGTTCGCTCTGCAGCGCCGAGTAGCGCGGACGCAGGGCAACTTGCCCCAGGGTTGCACCTGGTACGGGATCGATCAGCCCTGCATTCAGCCCAGCAGCCTCCGCCACCATCTGCGCAAATCCAGCCCAACTGACTGCACCGTGATTGGTTAGATGCCATAAGCCATGCTCACCATCGATCAATAGGTTGAGCGCGGCCTGTACCAGGTCCGGCACATAGGTCGGCGATACCAGCTGATCGTTCGCAGCACGCCAGCGCTGGCCGCGTTGTAAAGCCTGCACTGCCTGCGCAACAAAGTTATGCCGATCCCACGGACCAAAAAACGCGGCCGTTCGAATGACGAGTGCGTTTGGCGCCAGTTTCAGAACACGGCGCTCTGCCTCGAGCTTGCTGCGGCCATACGCATTCAGCGGCCGCGGTTCATCGCTTTCGACATAAGGACTCGGCTTGTCACCATCGAAGACGAGGTCGCTCGAAAAACTCAGCAGTCTCACGCCCTGTCGCGCACACGCACGCGCGAGAATCGTCGGTCCGATTACGTTTTCGCGCCACTGACGCGGCTCATGTTCCGCCGCGTCGACGCGCACGAATCCTGCGGTGTTGATCACGGCCCACGGGCGCCACCTCTCAAGTGCGGCGTCGACAGACTCACGCGATGCGATATCAAGCTCTGCGCGCGTCAACACGTGAGCAGGCAGGCCACGCACTTTGCAGAAACGTGCGAATGCCTGGCCCAGAGTTCCCGTCGCTCCCGTAATCAATAAAGGCTGTCCAGCAGTAGGCAGTGCAGTGACCGTCCCTTGCGGCGGATAACTCAGGCGCACATCGCGTTGCCACCAGCCGGTGCCTGATACCGCGGGGTGATCTGGCGCTACACCGTTTGCGAGCTGGCGCGCAAGTGTTGCCAACGCAGTTTTGCGCGGCGTGCCACCACTGACATCCCACAAACCCGCTTCATAGTGGCCCTCATCGCGGGTGACCAGGCTATTCCAATCAACCGTGCCAAACGTGGCCCATGCAGTAACGGCGCGAACGTCGATTCCTTCGGAACGCAGCTTTTCGGCGGATCGCCACGCCTGATAAAGCCAGCGCAGCTGTTCATCGCGCGTACATCCCATGTGCGCCTCTGTGATCGCTACGGGGAGCCCGTAGCGCGCGCTTGCTTCACGAAGACGCGCCTCGAAGCCGCCGATCAGCGGCCCCAGCACACGCACGCTTTCTACATCAACGTAGCGATGACGACCATTGCCGGCGCGCCAGTCGGGCGGATATAACGACAAGCGATCATCAAGAAATCTTTCACTCGTCACATAGCAGTTAATGCCGACGATGTCGGGTGGGCATGGCTGCTCGATAAAGGCCTCGAGCTCCTGCGCGTTTGCTCCGTTGTCGATCAAATATCGCCATAGCGGGTGGCCGGATACGACGCGTCCTGTCAGCAGATCGAACGAAAGCCAACGGCGAGCATTCTCGAAGTCGGCTTGATATCGAAGGTGAGGCGACGTCGTGGTGTAACCAAGATCGTCGGTCTGTATCAATCGCGCGCCGGGATTGACCTTGCGAATTTCGCGCATCGCCAGCACCGTGCCCTGCATCTGATTCAAGACTGCGCGCACAAAGCTTCGATCATCCCGACGGTGTGGATACCACAGTCCGTACAGCGTGCTGAAGCGAGCGGTGGTCACCGGCTCATTGACCGGGGTGTACGCGTCGACATGCGGATAGCGCTCGGCCACCGCGCGCGCGTACTTCGCTAATCGCCGAGGGAACTGCGCATCGAGAAGATTCGTATATGCAGGGCCGCTGCCGTGATGCATCAAGCCAACGATCGGACAAATGTGGAGCTCGCGCAGGCGCTTGAGCCTTTGATCGCTCCACTGCCACTCGTACTGTGCTTCTGTCAATGGCGCAGTACGTTCCCACAACACGGGGAAGCGCAGACACTGGACGCCTAATTCCGCTAGGCGATCAAGATCATCGAGTCGGTTCGCAAAACCCGTGAGTTCGAGTTGGTCGCGGTACCGATCGCCGAGACGATTGACGGTGCACTCGGGGCCGGCCCAGAGCTGAAGCGATGCCATTGCGTTTGCGGGATGGAGATGAGCTGAAAGCAGGCGTGCCGCTCAGCACTGCTTTCACCGATCCCTATTGTGCGGCGATCGAAGGCATCACAGCCTCGTTGGTTGCTCGAGCGCCTACCCGGTCCACCGCCTGTACGCGCAGCGCTTCCGCGTTACGTGTTGAAGAAGAGGCACGACGCACATCTTCGACCTCGACGACTTCCATCGCGTCGTCCCGAAGCCGCAACACTGCTTCGATCTCCTGGTGAATCTCTCGCGCGGTGCGGTCCCAGGTGCAACGACTCACGTGGCCACGCATGCGTTCGATGCGCAGCCGGCGATCAGCTGCGCTTTCGGCAAGGTGCGCTGCACACGCCGAAATAAACTCGCCCGCGCTCGCGGCGATTGAAACGCTGTCGCCATACAGGCTCACCACGTCGTGAACTGGCGTGCTGACGATCGGCTTCTCGGCTGCCATGTATTCGAGCGTCTTGGTCGGGCTGATGAACCGCGTTGATTCATTGCGCGCGAACGGCAACAGGCATACGTCCCATTGCGCTACCAGATGCGGTAACACCTCATACGGTTGCTGGCCCAGCCAGTGAATATTCGCGCGATTCGGGAGTGATTCAGGGTCGATTTTTACAATCGGCCCGACCATCACCAATTGCCAATTGGGAGCCGCGTCCGCGACGGCAGCAATCAACTCAGCATCGAAGCGCTCGTCAATGACACCGAAAAAGCCGAGACGAGGATAAGCAATCTTTGCATGAAGCTCCTCGGCATCTTCTCTATACGGGCTGCGTTTTCGATCAGACGATGGCAACACCGACAACACAGGCATCGTGACATGAGGCGAACTTACACCGACAGAACTTCTGTTGGACGAAGACTCGCGCGGCGAAAAATGCTCGGCGTCCACCGCGCTCGGAAAGCAACGCGCCCTCGGATGCAGCCGACGTTTGGCCTCGTACAAACTCGGACCGCCGGCTAACACGAGCTGCGCGCGCTTCAGCAAAGCCTTTTCACGCTGAATCATCTGGCGCGGGGCATTCTTGAACGCCGACAGCTCGTCCATGCAGTCATAAATCACTGCTTGTGGCGTCAAGTCAGCCAAGAGAGGCAGCGCCATCGGTGTGTAGAACCACACCAGGTAGCTGTCGATCGAGAAATCGCTCAGATACTCGGCAAGCAGATGTTTCAACTCAGGCAGCTGATCATCATGAAACCCAACCGCGTCCACCGTCGTATGCGGCCGTAAAACTTCTACATTCGCGCACGGCGCTATCCGCTGTAAAAAGGGTGTTTGATTGCCACGAACTGGCTCTTCAAAAAACAGAACTCGATAATGCTTTGCCAAACGGGACAGCAGGTGCTGAGGGCGCTGATAGACAAAATCCCAGCGCAGATGAGAAAAAACAAGCAGCGTTTGCATCAAGACCCTCTTGAAATCTGAACATCGAACGGGCGTTGCCGCCGCTTCGATGAAGATTCGCAAGCCAGCACGCAGCGCCGATTCAGCAAACCCCGTACCCACCCCAATGGCGTGACTCGCGTGCTTGCGATGCGGGCGCGATGCTTGCCCAATTGGGGGCCATGAAACCAGACAGCTTTAGAAGCCCCTCGAGCGCCACGACATCCTTTAAGGGAGTTGACTATTTGATCGTCGGTGCCGGCTTCGCCGGTAGCGTACTAGCAGAGCGCCTGGCACACGCGCTTGATTTGCGCGTGCTCGTCGTTGATCGGCGCCCTCATATTGGCGGCAACGCGTACGACCGACACGACGACGCCGGCCTGCTGATTCATCCCTACGGCCCGCATATCTTTCACACCAACTCCGCCGATGTATTCGATTATTTGTCGCGATACACGAAGTGGCGTCCGTATCAACACCGTGTGCTGGGTAATGTCGACGGTCAACTCGTGCCGATTCCGATCAACCTCGATACTGTCAATCGTTTGTATGGACTCAAGCTGAGCTCATTCGAGATGGAAGCCTTTCTCGAATCCATTGCCGAGAAGGTAGACAGTGTCAGGACGTCGGAAGACGTCGTCGTGAGCAAGGTGGGTCGCGATCTATATAACAAGTTCTTCCGCGGCTACACGCGCAAGCAGTGGGGAATGGACCCTTCGGAGTTGGATGCGAGCGTGACGGCGCGTGTGCCGACGCGTACCAACCGCGACGACCGCTATTTCACTGACACGTTTCAGGCGATGCCGCTGCACGGCTACACACGAATGTTCGAGGCGATGTTGAACCACCCGAACATCAAAGTGATGCTGAATACCGATTACCGTGAGATCGTCAATCTGATCCCGTGGAAGCACATGATCTACACAGGACCGGTCGACGCATTTTTCGATTTCAAATTCGGCAAGCTGCCGTATCGCAGTCTGCAGTTCGAGCACGTCACACTGCCGGTCGAGCGCTTTCAGCCGGTGGGAACTGTCAACTATCCGAACGACTACGCCTATACGCGCATCAGCGAGTTCAAGCACATCACCGGGCAAACTCACCCGAGCACGTCGATCGTCTACGAGTATCCGCGAGCCGATGGTGATCCTTACTATCCGGTGCCGACGCGCGAGAATGCGGCGCTTTATAAGCGATACGAAGCGGAAGCAGATGCGCAAACCGACGTGACGTTCGTTGGACGACTGGCGACCTACAAGTACTACAACATGGACCAAGTCGTTGCGCAGGCGTTGACGACCTTCAAGCGTCTACGCGAGCGCCACGAGCGCGAGCAAGCGTCCGAAATGTCCGCGCTGAAGCGTCGCACCACCAAAGCGAGTGCCGCACTCGACGATGCTTAGCGCGCTTCTTGCGGCGGCACCAGCAGTGCGCCGCTGAAACCCTCTGCTGCGTATTTGTCCAAAGCCTGCGTAGCGACGCTTACGATCGCCGAAGATCGGCAGAGCGCGACGCAAGCGCCGCCGAACCCTGCGCCGGTCAGCCGCGCTCCGTAGACTTGTGACTGCGCCTGTAGCAAAGCGACGAGTCGATCGAGCGCGGGCACCGAAACGTCGAAGTCATCGCGCAAGCTCGCATGCGAAGCATTCATCAGTGCACCGAACGCTGCCGGGTTCCTGCACTCGACGGCTTGCAATACACGCGCATTTTCAGTGACTACATGGCGTGCACGGCTGCGCAGCGGCTCGTCCAGCGCGTCGAGCTTCTCAAGTTCGTCGACACTGACGTCTCGTAACGCCTGCACGCCAAGCTGCTTGGCCGCCGCTTCGCATTCGGCGCGGCGTTGATTGAATGAGCTTCCAGACAGCGAACGCTTGATACCCGAATCGAGCACGAGCACCGCCGAGTCAGGCGGAAGCGCAACCAGGCGTCGCTGCAGCGTTCGCGTATCCAAAAAAAGCGCTTGTTCGGTGCCCGCCAGACTGGAGGCCATCTGATCCATGATTCCGCAGCGCACACCCGCATGTAGCACTTCGGCACGTTGGGCAACCTGTGCCAGCCGAACATCATCGAGCGGCGCGTTCAGCAGCGTTCGCATTGCACGCAGCGTGGCAACTTCGAGGGCGGCACTCGAAGACAGTCCGACCCCGATCGGAACATTCGATGACACATGGACGTCGAGCGGAGGCACGTCGAATCCCTCAGCGCGCGCCTCAAAGAAGCAGCCGAACACATACGTTGCGAAGCCGTCGGTCGGCGGCGATTTCCAGTCGAACGTCACCGTGCGATCTAGATTTCCGGCGTACACGGTAAAGTGGCTCGCGCTACTGCGGCGTAGCGCAACTCGCGTTTGTTGCGGAATCGCGATCGGCAGCACATAACCGTCGTTGTAGTCGGTGTGTTCGCCCAACAAGTTGACGCGTCCGGGAGCATCGCCGACGGCCTGCGGCGTACCACCAAACATTTCTTCAAAAGACTTCACTGCAAGACGACTTCCACCTGCTGCAACTCGCGCGCCTTATCTTCAGGCAGCGCATCCATCGCAAAAAATCCGGCGCCGATCTCGGTACCGGCGAGATACTTCAGCCGATCGCGCGTGCGATAGGGCGGAAAGAACTGCGCGTGCAAATGCGACTGCGGATATCGCTTGCCGTCGGTCGGCGCCTGATACCAAGCCATCACATACGGGAAAGGACGCTGCCAAAGGCCATCGTATTTCAACAGTACTGTCTTCAGTGCGCGCGCGAGATCGACGCGCTGCTCTTCCGTCAGCTCGGTAAAGTCCTGCAGTGGCCGAATCGGCGCGACCCACACCTCGTACGGATAACGCGCACACACCGGCACGAACGCGACCGCGTGCGCGCCTTCGTAGAGCATGCGGCGACCATCGCTGCGTTCGGCTTCGATCAGTTCCTGCAGAAGCCCGCGACCTGTTTTCCCGTGATGCTCCGTCGCCAGTTGCTGCATACGCGCCGGAACCGGCGGCACCACCGGGTACGCATAAATCTGCCCGTGTGGACGATGCAAAGTGACGCCGACCTCGGCGCCTCGATTCTCGAAGGGCAGAATGTAATTGACGTCGGGATGCTGCCCGAGCACGTGCGTGCGGTCAGCAAGCACCTGCAGCAACAGCTCAATATGCTGAAGCGGCTTTGAACCCAGCGGCGCTTGGTCTCTTCCGAAAACCACCACTTCACATTGACCTGCGGCGGGTGCCGTTGGAACGATCAACTCAGGAACAGCTTCGTCCGCTTGCGATGTGGCGGACCTTAACGACGGAAAGCGATTGTCGAACACCGCGATATCCCAATCGCCATCGGGCACCTCAGTCGGTTGGGCCGGGTCGGTCGTCGGCGCCAGCGGGTCGTACTGCGGCGGCGGCAAAAAGGTTCGATCCTGTCGATACGCTGCGTAGGTCACCCACTCGCCGCGCAGTGGATGCCAGCGCAGATGTGGATTAGCCTGCAGTGGTTGCGTGAACGGACTTGGCGCCGCTGTGCCGTCGGTCAACGGATGATGCGCGTACAGCGTCAGGCACCGTCCATCGGGCTTCAACAACTGCAGACGATGCACTAGACAACTCCGCGTACGTGCGTGGGCGACGCAGAAGTCGCCTTTGCAATCAGCTCCAACGGAACTTTCGGCGTACGGTCTGCGTACAACAGACCGTTGGCTTCCTGGAATGTATCGGTGAACTGTGTGTAGCAAAAGCCGCTAAAGAGCGCCGTGTGAATCACCGTGTGCAGCAGCTCGTTAAAGAGCTCGATGAATTCTGCTTCGCTGCTGACCTCGGTGTAGCCCCACGTCTTGACGCCGTCAGGTTTTGCCTTCCGCGAGAAAGCGACACCACCGAACTCGGTCAGCATGATGGGTTGCCCGCGATGTGGATATCCATCGAGCGTCAGAATGCGGCCGCCGGGGCGTCGACGATCGAACAGCTGCTCAGGTTTGATCTCGGGGCCATAACGCTGTCGTATGTGTTCGCTGTTCGCGTCGTAATCGTGGATGCCGATGATGTCGGTTGCGCTGCTTTCCCAACCGTCGTTGCCGATCACCGGTCGGGTCTGATCAAGCGTTCTGGTCAGGTGATAGAGCGCTTCGACCGCGTGCCGATGCGAGTGCTTGGCCGTCAAGTCGGGCACTCCCCACGACTCGTTAAACGGCACCCAAACAAAAACGCAAGGATGACTGTAATCGCGCTCGATCGCCTCGCTCCATTCGCGCACCGTACGCTTGATCGCGGTGCGCGTGAAGCGATACGCCGACGGCATCTCCTCCCATACGAGCAAACCCAGCTTGTCGGCCCAGTAGAGGTAGCGTGGATCTTCGATCTTCTGGTGCTTACGCACACCGTTGAAACCCATTTCTTTCGCGAGCTCAACGTCTTTCTTCAACGCGTCGTCGTTCGGTGCTGTAAGCAGTGTGTCTGGCCAGTAACCTTGATCAAGCACCATCCGCAGCATGTACGGCCGGCTGTTCAGCATGAAGCGATCACGCAGAATGTGAACCGAGCGCAATGCGGTGTATGACTCGAATTCGTCGATGACTTCACCATTAAGCAACAGCCGAACCTTCGCATCGAGCAACGTCGGACGCTCCGGGCTCCACAGCAGCTCGTTACGAAAATCGTCTATGCCCGGGTCCGAAAGCACGATCATTCGATCGACTTCGCGATTGACGACAAGGTAGCGGTCCTTCGCGAGCAACCGCTCACCGTGACATAGAACAACTTCCATCGCGAGCTCGTCCGACGGATCGCCGGTGACACGTGCTTCGAATTGCAGCGCATACGCTTCGAGGTGCGGCGTCCAGCGGATCTTTTCAACATACGTGCGGGGCAGGCGCTCGAGCCACACGGTCTGCCAAATTCCTGTCGTGCGCGGATACCAGATCGAGTGCGGCTCGAGCTGCCAGTCCTGCTTGCCGCGCGGCTTTGTCAAATCGGTGGGGTCGTCTTCGACATAGACCGTCACGGTCTGCTTGACGGATTCTTTGTCGAGCAAGGCAGTGATATCAGCCCAGAATGGCGTGTGGCCGCCCTCGTGCGTAATCGCGAGCCGTCCGTTGACCCAGACGCGCGCCGAATAGTCGACCGCCCCAAAGCGCAGGACCACCCGCTCGTCGGCGAGCAATAGGTCGAAATCGCGCTCGTACCAGCACGCTCGATGAAATCCGCGATCACCGATGCCGCTTGCGTTCGACTCAGGAGGAAACGGCACGACGATCTGCATCGGCCACTCGGTGATATCCGACGGAAGTGAAAACTTCCGATCATCATCAAACCGAAAACGCCAGACCCCGTTGAGCGATGTCCACTGCGAGCGGCGCAATTGCGGCCGCGGGTAAGCGAAATCCAAAACAACTCCTTGCTACAACGTCGACGGCGAATGCGGCGGAAGATAAATTGTTTGTCGGCAAGCCGGCCACTCGGTAATTGCCCTCAACCCCACCTTAATTCTTGCATTTAGTAACGCGAAAGGTCACGTACCGACGACATAGTGCGTGTAGTTATATCTCCACACTGTATGGCCGCCCGGTTCGGTGCTGACATCGATAAAAGGTTCCATCGACACGACGCTGCGGATCGACCACAAAGCGAGCCGCGTCAGCGGACGGTCGCCTGTGATCCGCATGCCGGCACCGGTTTTTTGATTTTCGATCCGAATGTCGTAGTCGCCGGCGTCGTTCCCAAAGCCCTCCATCGAAAAGCCGACCACCTGATGCGGCGCCAGTATTTTCAGGAAGCGGATCTCCTTTTCCCGCACCAGCGCGAGGGTCGGATCGGGTGCAGACAAGGCGCTGACACGGAATGGCAGCGCAATCAGAAAATCGGGGCCGATCGGCGCGCTGTCCAGCGTTAGAAAGTTGTGGTTGTACTGCTCGGCCCGGATTGCCACGCGACCCGTGTTGTGCAGCGTGTGCTCAATCAGCAGATCGGGCCGGCCTGACGCGACGCTGACCGTCTTGCGGTAGACATAGCCGAAGCCGCTTCTCGCGTCGCCAAGCTGGTGAGTGAATTCGACCGAGGACGCCGTCGTTCGCACGGACCGGGTACCGGGATCGGCAATCTCGTACGACTCGTAGCAGCTGTACGGGGTGTTCGCCGCCTTGCGCAACAATCCCACGCCCAACTTGACGAAAGTTTCGCCCGCTTGGGCGGTCTCGAATCCCTGCGGCTGAGGAAACTCTTCGGCCGGGCCGGTGATAGCGCTTTGCCGGCCGGCAACAATGTCCGTGCCGTCGTCCACGTAGTCATGCACCCCCGGCACGCGCTTCGTGTACCAGGGCGCGTAGTACTGATGACCTTGGTACTGCACGCCAGCAACCACGCCGGACCAGTCGAACCGGGTGCCTCGATAAAAGCCGTCATTAATGTCCGGCAGGTGCAGCTGGGCCACCAAATGATCGTTGGCGATCTGAACCAGCGGAGCGAATTGAGTGAGCGGCATCGAGCTGACCAGCTCTCGCTAGCATCGCACAGACGCAGATCGAGCCCTAACGTGCCGTACGCGTCTAAAGAAGAGGGCGAATAGCACTGCCGCTTAGGCAGCGCGATTCGCCCAGACTTAGACCTACTGAGCCTACTTTTTCGTTTTTTCGCGCCGGCCCGCTGCCTGCGGCCTGTCTTCGGCGCGACCGCCGCGCGACGAGGAACGGCCGCCACGCGATGCACCCGACCGGCTTCCTGCACCTTCGCTGGCTTCCTCG
>DATEOP010000012.1:0-10352 GCA_035274065.1 Burkholderiaceae bacterium | reverse complement strand
ATTGTCTTTGGGGCCGTGCCGAAGACATCGACCGGGAAGATTCAGAAATTCTTGTTACGGCAGCAGGCGAAGTCCACCGCGGCAATTGACGTTTAGGAGCAGGAAATGAATGCACCGTTAGCGGAACAGTATGTGTTGACGGCGCGCGATCAACGCGGTGTCGCAACGCTGACGCTTAATCGTCCGCAGCAGTTCAACGCGCTGTCACAGGAAATGATGGCGGCTTTGCAAAGCGAGCTCGACATGCTGGCGCAAGACAAGTCGGTGCGCGCAATCGTGATCGGCGCGCAGGGCAAGGCGTTCTGTCCTGGGCATGACCTGAAGCAAATGAAGAGCAATCCTTCGCTTGAGTACTACCAGGGACTGTTTTCGCAATGCACGAAGCTGATGATGACAATCCAGCGCCTGCACGCGCCGGTAATTGCCCGCGTGCACGGCATCGCGACCGCTGCCGGCTGCCAGTTGGTGGCAATGTGCGACCTCGCGATCGCGTCGTCGGACGCAAGGTTCGCCGTGTCTGGCATCAACGTTGGTCTGTTTTGTTCGACTCCCGGCGTGGCATTGAGCCGCAACGTCGGACGCAAGCAGGCGTTCGAAATGCTGGTGACAGGCGACTTCATCGACGCTGAGACCGCGCGCGAACGCGGACTTGTTAATCGCGTCGTACCCGCCGATCAGCTTGACGCCGAAGTTGACAAGCTGATCGCTGCGATCCTTTCGAAACCGGGTTCGGCACTCGCATTAGGCAAGGATCTCTTTTATCGCCAGCTCGAAACTGGTATCGAAGCCGCGTATCAACTTGCAGGTCAAACAATGGCGTGCAACATGATCGATGACGCCGCGCAGGAAGGCGTGCAGGCGTTTATCGAAAAGCGCAACCCGGCCTGGTAAGCGTCAGCCTGCGCGCAAATAGCGGGGCTCGGCAAAGATCGACGCCAGCTCGACGCGTTTGATTTCAGGGTGATCCGGCACCGCGTACAACACTGGCGCGATCAGTTCTTCAAATAATCCGCGCAGACTGCGCGCCCCCGATTTGTACTCGACGGCCAAGTCTGCAATCTCCTCGAATGCCCGCTGAGCGACGACGAGTTCGACACCCTGCACCTTCAAAATCGCCTGGAACTGCCGGTAGATGCAGTTGCGCGGCTCGGTCATGATCCGAACCAGCATGTCGCGCGACAGATCACGTAGTCGCGCAACGGTGGTGAGTCTTCCGCTGAATTCCGGTATTAGGCCGAACTCAACGAGATCAGTCGGCTTGACGCGCTCATTCAACCGTTTGAGCATCTGCCGGTTTTCTTCTTCCGAGGTTGCAACGAAGCCGAAGCCCTGATTATTGGACATGATTGCGTTCAATCCTACGAACGCGCCGCCGCAGATAAATAGAACGTGCGTCGTGTCGAGGTACTCACCACTTGCCAGACGCACCGGCGCACCTTCCATAATCTTGAGTAGCGCATGCTGAACGCTTTCGCCGGATGGGCCACGATCGGAAGCGGCCGAAGCTGTCTTTAGCTTGTCGATCTCGTCGATGAACACGATGCCGTGCTGGGTGCGCGTCACTTCGCCCTCGGCCTTGTCGTGCAAACGCTCCAGAATCGCCTGGATCTCATCGTTTACGTAGCGCGATTGAGCGAGCGACGTGGCGTCTGCGGTGACGAAAGGCACTTTCAGCAATCGCGCCAGGGATTCGCATAAAAGCGTCTTGCCGGTGCCGGTAGGGCCCACCAGCAGCACGTTGCTCTTCGTGATCTCGAGGCCTTCATCGCGCGATAGTGCGAGCTTCTTGTAATGGGCGTAGACCGCTACCGCCAGCGTCTTCTTGGCTTCGTCCTGCCCGATGACATACTGGTCGAGATGGCGCACGATCTCCCGCGGAGTCACGCGAGCATCCAGGGCATTCATTTGACGCTCTTCGCTCATCGCTTTAGCGCATCCAACGTAGCAAGCCGAATCATGGCACCGCGTTGAGCGCCGCAGTCGCGAGATTAGCTCGCGAGGTCCGCTGGATTAATGACGGCGGCCGACGCCGCCGTGGCGCTAGGCCGCGCGGCGCACGTCTCCGAATGCAGTCGGCTGGCCAGCTGCCGTCATATTGTCCAGGCGCAACGTCAAGCAATACGCGGCACCTCCGGAGCGATTGAACGAATCCAGCGGCACGATATTGACGTGATAACCGCGAGCTGTAAGTGCAGCCAGCGTCGGCGGTGATACGTGGCACATCACGACTTCGCGTCCGATGCATACAGAGTTCACGCCAAGATGAAACGCGTCGTCATCGGTTGCTTCGATCAACTTGTCTTCGCCGACGATCTCGCGCACGGCGCTCGCCGCACTCGCTGAGAACGCGGGCGGGTACCACAGCACGTCGCCACCTGAGAGCACACAGAAGCACGTGTCAAGGTGATAGAAGCGGGGGTCGACAAGTTCGAGCGCGATAGCGGGAACGCCATACAGTTCTTCAATCGTACGAAACACGTCGCGGCTTGAGCGCTGACCATAGCCCGTCCAGATCAAGTGACGGGTTGCATCCCAGATCGCGTCGCCAGCGCCTTCGAAATACTGTCCTGCCGGTGCGTCCACGATTTGATCGACGACACCCCGCTTACGCAGCGCTTCGAAGAAGTTGCGGTTATGCACTTCCTCGCCCTGCCGCTCCGCGCACAGAAAGCGCGCGAGCAAAACTTTGCGGTCGAGCACCACCGCCGCGTTGGCAGTGAAGACCATGTCGGGCAGTCCCGCGGCGGCCTGCTGCACCTGGATCTCAGCGCCAAGCCGTTCGTAAGTTTTCTTCAGCTGATTCCAACCGCGCCTTGCGTCGCCAGCGAGCTTCTTCGATGAAACCGACCACTGTGACGGCTGCATCCACGGGTTAATCGTGTAGCTCACCTCGAAGTGTTCCGGGGCGCTCATCATCAAATGCGCTGTCGGCGTAGACATCACGACGCTGCGCTTCATTCGATCACTGATCGTCGGCTTTGCTTTCGATTCAAACTCCGACAGAACATCGACGAACACGTCCACTCCCCAATCGAGCGCCTCACGACCGATGGTCAGAGGCGGCGCGAACCGAATCACCGTTTCGTGCGTGTCCTTGGTCAGAACGCCGCGTGTGGCCATTTGCTCGGCGACCTTGCGCGCAGACACGCTCACGTCGAGCTCGACGCCGACCCAAAGTCCGCGCCCCCGCACTGCCCGGATCAACGGCGACTTCAAGGCGCGAAGGCGATACAGCAGATGCTCGCCAAGTTCACGGCTGCGTTCAACGAGCTGCTCTTCTTCGATCACGGCGAGCGCCTCGCGGCCAACGCGCGCCGCCAGTGGGTTGCCCCCAAACGTCGAGCCGTGGCTGCCGGGGTCGAACACATCCATCACAGAATTGATCGCAACAAACGCCGACACCGGAAGCAGCCCACCACCCAGCGCCTTGCCGACGATCACGCCATCGGGGCGAATTCCTTCGTGCATGTACGCGAACCATTGCCCTGTGCGGCCGAGCCCAGACTGGATCTCGTCGAGGATCAGCAAGACGTTGCGCTCGTCCGCAAGCTCACGCACCGCCCGCAGGAAACCCGCAGGCGGCAAAACGATGCCAGCTTCTCCCTGAATCGGCTCGATCAGAATGGCGCAGGTGTCGTCGTCGATCGCCGCGCGCAGCGATTCAATGTCGCCGAAGTCGAAGTGGCGAAAACCAGGCGCGAACGGACCGAAGTCCGCGCGATACGCAGGCTCAGTAGAGAAACCGACGATCGTGGTTGACCTGCCATGGAAGTTGCCGCGCGCGACGACCATGTTCGCGCGATCGCTCGCAATGCCCTTGACGCGATAGCCCCAGCGCCGCGCTGCTTTGATGGCGGTTTCGACGGATTCGGCGCCGCCGCTTGCCGGCAGAGCTTTGGCAGGTTTTGCAAGATCCGCGACTTCGACCAGCTTGGCGAGGAACGGTCCGAGCTCGGTTGAGTGATACGCGCGCGATGTGACTGCGACACGTTGCGCTTGATCGGTGAGCGCCGCGACCAGGCGTGGATGTGCGTGACCATGGCTAACGGCAGAATAGGCCGACATGAAATCGAGATAACGCTTGCCGTCCGCATCCCAGATCCAACTGCCCTCGCCGCGATCGACAACGACCGGGATCGGCGCGTAATTGGGCGCAGCGAAACTTTTTTCGACGGCAATGGCCAGTTCGGCCTGATTAATTTTCATATCGACTCGGGCGTTCATGTTTTCCCTCACTTCGTATGACGAATGTAGGGGCAACGCGCGAAATTCGAGGCCGAAGTAATGAGGCGGAAATGCAGAAACTGAATGCCTTGGCGCTTGCAACCGCCGCATCGGCGGTGCACCGCAGCACGTGTTTCAAGGCCTACGGCAACGGGTAACCGCGAAAGGGCTTGATGGTCTGTAACTCGGGCTTCGACGTGATCTTTTCAACGCCCGACGCCGGGTCATCGGTCCAGGCATTCGTCAGCTCGCGATAATGATCCAGATCGCGACACGCAAGGCGTAATACGTAGTCGCATTGCCCCGACACGAGGAAACACTCGACCACCTCATCGGCTGCGCGAGCGCGCTGCTCAAAGCGTGCATGCGTTGCCTGCTTTTGGTCCCTGAGCGTGACTTCGACAACGACGGTAAGAATGCCGCCGAGCTTGCGTGGCTCAATCAGCGCCATGTAGCCCGAAATGATGCCGATGCGCTCCAGCCGTCGGACGCGCTCGAGGCATGCGCGAGGGCTAAGCGAGATGCGAGTCGATAGCTCCTGGTTGGTAATGCGTCCGTCGAGCTGAAGCACTTCCAGGATCTTGCGATCGATGCGGTCGAGGTCGCGCGTGGCCATGCGTCAGTATACGAACGCTTCACGCGGCAAGTGTGAACCGCAGCAAGCGATGAGCACGGCGTTTCGGCCACGTAGACTCCGCGGTATTCGCTCTGCATTGAACGGAACGTGCCGATCTTTGATTCTTCAGCCCTGAACCCGGGTGTGCGACCGCGTGAAGTGTGGTCTTGGGCTGGCTACGACTTTGCGAATTCTGGCTACACGACCGTCGTGCTGACCGCGGTGTTCAGTGCGTACTTCGTAAGGGGTATCGCCGACGATGCAAGCTGGGCGACACCGGTGTGGACGGTGATCCTGGCGGTCTCAAATGCTGCCGTGATGCTATCGATGCCGATTATTGGCGCGTACGCTGATGTGCACGCGCGAAAGCAGTGGCTATTGCGCATATCGACGATCGGCTGTGTACTGGCGACCGCAGCACTGGCGCTAGCAGGGCGCGGAGACATTGCGATTGCCGTGGTGGCAGTCATAGTCTCGAACTTCTTCTTTCAGGTTGGCGTATCGCTGATCGGCGCATTCCTTCCGGAGATCGCGCGCCCGCAGGCGCTCGGCAAAGTGTCCGGCTGGGGATGGAGCTTCGGTTATTTGGGCGGGCTCGCGACGCTGGCGCTGTGCCTCGGATACGTAATCTGGGCCGAAGGGCAGGGCAAGAGCGCTGAGCAATACGTACCGGTAACGATGTTGATCACCGCCGCCGTATTTGCGTTGGCTGCGCTGCCGGCGCTTACGATCCTGCGCGAGCGAGCGCAGCCACAGACTCAGGGCAGCCTCGACGTAGTGCGCGAATCAGTCTCGCGTCTCGCATCGACGTTGAAACACGTTGGCCTGTACCGCGACTTTGCGCGCTTGCTCCTGTGCAGTGTTTTCTATCAGGCTGGCGTGGCCGTAGTTATCGCGCTTGCCTCGATTTATGCGCAGCAAGTGATGAAGTTCTCGTTTCAGCAAACGATCTTGCTGATTCTGCTGGTCAACATCACTGCTGCGATCGGCGCGTTCGCATTCGGCTATGTACAGGACTGGCTCGGGCACAAAGGCGCATTGGCGTTGACGCTATTGGTTTGGATCGCGATGACGATTGTCGCGTCGATGGCGACAACGTCGGCGCTGTTCTGGCTGGCCGCCAATCTGGCGGGACTTGCGATGGGCTCGAGCCAGTCGGCTGGGCGCGCGATGACCGGAGTGTTCGCGCCACCGACGCGGCTCGCCGAGTTCTATGGCTTGTGGACGCTGTCGGTGCAAGTTGCAGCGATCATCGGCCCCCTCACTTTTGGCGCGGTCCTGTACCTTACCGACAACAACTACCGGCTTGGCATGCTGATCACCGGCGGCTTTTTCGTTTTCGGCTTGCTGGTGATTGCATCGATCGACATCGAGCGCGGCCGGCGGGCGGCTGAAGCTCCGGCGACGTGAGTGTTACAGGGCAGCGATTCCCGCCTTCGCGATCTGCGCATCTTCACTTGATTTGACACCCGACACGCCGATCGCTCCGACGACGTAGCTGTCGACGATGATCGGCACGCCACCTTCGAGCATGCCGTCCAGTGGCGCTGACAGAAACGCAGCGCGGCCCTTATTAATCATGTCTTCGTAAACTTGCGTCTCACGCTTTCCAAGCGCCGCGGCGCGCGCCTTTGCCGGCGCAATCGCCGACGATATCGGCGCGACACCGTCGAGGCGGTGCAGCACAATCAAATGTCCGCCATCGTCGCAAATTGCAATCACGACGGCCCATTGATTTCGTTGCGCCTCCGCTTTTGCAGCTTCAGCCATGCGTTGTGCGTCTTCGAGTGTGAGCCAGGGTTTTGTTTTCATCAGTCGACCAGTGCCAGAACGTGATAGTGCAGCTGCGAGATCCATTCACGAAGCGCAATGTGGGAGTCGCGCAGCGCGGTTGGACCAGGGATCAGTTGATAGGGCGCGAATGGCCGCTGCGCGGTGTATCCGGTTGGTGCAGCGACGACAGCGAGCCCGGCCAGCTCGAACGCGCGTTGAGCGCGCGGCATGTGTACCGCATCGGTGACGAGCACGACACGACGAACCTGAAGAGGCTTCAGGTCCTGCGCGGCAATCAGCGCCTGCTCACGCGTTGTTTTCGAAGCTGCATCGACCCATTTGACCGGCTGGTTGAACTCACGCCCGATCAGCTCACGCATCAGCGTGCCTTCGGCCAAGGCTCCTCCCGTAGGTTTGCCGCCGCTGACATACAACGGGAGGCCAGTCTCACGTGCAAGCTGTGCACCATAACGGGCGCGCCGCAATGTGTATTCATTGACCGTCTCGCCGCCATATTCGGGAGAACCGAGATTGCGGCCGCCTCCCAACACAACGATTGCCTGCGCGCGCTTGACTTGTTCGATTGCCACTGGCGGTGGCTCCAGCGATCCCACCAGCGCGTTCGCAACAACCGGCATCGACAGCGCTAACAACAACAGCTGCGAGCCGACGATCAGCACCAGCGCCAACGCGCGACGCTTCTTTAGCGCGAACGCCCCGATGATCGCTAGGGCGATTAGCGAGGTCGGCGGCAACAGCAGGCTCGATAGGGCGTAGCTGAACGTCACGCGTGAATCGCAGTCCTGATCTGTTCGAGCGCTGTCGGATCTTCGATCGTTGTGAGGTCGCCGGGGTCGCGGCCCTCGGCAAGCGCCTGAATCGATCGCCGCAGCAACTTGCCTGAGCGTGTTTTCGGCAGCACGCCGACAAAATGCACGCGCGATGGTCGTGCGACAGCGCCCAGCTGCGAGTCGACGACTTTCATCATCTCGCCTTCGTGCGCGAGCTTTTTTTCCTGCGTGTCTGCTTGCGTCGGGTCTTTCAGGATTGCGAAGGCGAGCGCAACCTGACCTTTCAGTGCGTCCGCAACGCCAACGACCGCGACTTCGGCGACATTCGGATGCGACGACAACGACTCTTCGATCTCACGCGTCCCCAGCCGATGGCCGGCGACGTTGATCACATCATCGGTGCGGCCCAAAATAAAAAAGTAACCGTCGTCGTCGCGGATACCCCAATCGAACGTCGAATAGACACGCTGATTCGGCACGCTGGTCCAGTAGGTTTGCACGAATCGCTGATCATCACGCCATACCGTGGTCATGCAACCGGGCGGCAGCGGACCTTCGATCGCAACCACGCCCTTTTGATTGGACGTCTTGATTTCCTCACCGGTTGCTTCGTTGAATATCTTGACTGAGTATCCAGCCGCAGGCACACCCGGAGACCCGAACTTGGACGGCAACGCTTCAACGTTGCGGGAGATCGAAAGAATCGGCCAGCCGGTCTCGGTTTGCCAGTAGTTGTCAACCACCGGTTTGCCAAGGCCGTCAGCGATCCAGCGTGCGGTGGTTTCGTCGAGTGGTTCACCTGCGAGAAACAGCAAACGCAGACTGGAGAGATCGTATTTCTTCAGCAGTGCCGGATCCTGTTTCTTCAGTACGCGAATTGCGGTCGGCGACGAAAACATCACATTGACCTTGTACCTTTCAACCATGCTCCACCAGATGCCGCCGTCCGGCCGAATCGGCAGGCCCTCGTACATCACGGTGGCCATGCCGTTGATCAGTGGTCCATAAACGATGTACGAATGGCCAACGACCCACCCGATGTCACTGGTCGAAAAATAAGTCTCGCCCGGCTCGCTGCAGAAAATGTCGCGCATCGAGGCCGCTAGCGCGACGGCGTAGCCACCGGTGTCGCGCTGTACGCCTTTCGGCTTGCCGGTCGTGCCTGACGTATACAGGATGTAACTTGGTTCTGACGATTCGAGCCATTCGCATTCGACCTCGTCGTTCATATGCTCGGCTCGCAACGCTGCGTAGTCGACGTCGCGGCCAGCAACGCGCTTCATTTCCGTGAGCTGGCGATTGATCAACAGTACTTTCGACGGTGGATGTTTTGCCAGTCCGATCGCTTCGTCGAGCAAATGTTTGTAGGGAATCGGCTTACCCGCGCGTGAGCCGGCATCGGCGGAAATGATCAGTGCTGGCTGCGCGTCGTCGATGCGGCTGGCAAGGCTGACTGATGCAAAGCCGCCAAACACGACTGAGTGAATGGCGCCGATGCGCACACACGCCAACATCGCGAACGTTGCTTCGGGAATCATCGGCAGATAGATCAGCACGCGGTCGCCGCGCTTGACTCCGAGCGACTTCAGAATGCCGGCCATGCGATTTACTTCGCGATAAAGCTGCCGGTACGTATAGGTTTTTTCGGCGCCGGTTTCGGTCGAGAAATAGATTAGAGCGGCTTGGTCGCCGCGCGCGGCGAGATGGCGATCGACCGCGTTATGACAGAGGTTGGTGGTGCCGCCGACGAACCATTTGGCGAACGGCGGGTTCGAGTAGTCAAGAACCTGTGAAAACGGCTTTTGCCAGTCGATCAGCCGCGCTTTGTCCGACCAGAAGCCTGTGGGGTCACGAAGTGACTTTGCGTGGTACTCCCTGTACGTCGTCATGCAATCCTCCGTCAGCCGGCTGCTGCAGTTCCTTTTGTTGTCGCACCAGCTTCAGGAGCGGTGCCACCTGCTCCAGCAATCTTGGCAGATGAGGCACCACTTCGGCAGCGCGTCCGGCGCGAATCAGCGCCAGCGCGAGGTTAATGTCCATCGATCCGTCTTCTGTCTTCGGATCCATCGAGCCGGGCGTGGCTCCGTCAGACGTTCCCAGGATGATGCGGCGGGACCTATTCGTTTGCGCCTGCACAGCGCGCTTTTGCGCCAGCGTACGTAGCTCTTCTGCGCTGCGTCGCAATTCCTCCGACAACGTCGACAGCCCAATGCAGGTCCAGACTTCGACGCCCGGACCGGCGGCTTCGATGTTCTCCAGCACCTTGCGCAGGCGCGCGGCAAACCGCAGAACCCCGGACAAACCGCTCGCAGGCGTGGCAACGCAGAACTCCATGCGATCGGTGCGGGTGCCCAAGTCTTCCAGGCGAATTGACGCCGCCAGCGCGCGCCCGACAAGCTTGATGCGCTGATCCGTTTCGCCTTCCCACTGCTCGTTCTGCGGCATCGACAATTCGACGCGAATGCAGATCAGAGCGACGTCCGACAAGTTCCGACGCGCAAACGAAATCAGCTTCTCAACTTGTTTGTCGAAAAACGGCTGGTTCAGCAGCTCGGTATCCGAGTCGACCGTGCGCGAAGATTCGAGCGATGCCTGACTCTCGGCCAACATCTCGCGCGTCGTCGAAAGGCGCACCAGCACTTCCATCCGCGCCAGCAGCTCGGCCGCGCCGACGCCCTTCTGGATGAAATCGGTGGCCCCCAGCGATGCGGCACGCTCGCGCTCTCCGGCTTCATCCTCGCCGGAGATGATGACCATCGGGAGTTCCCGGATCCGCTGGACTTTCGAGGAGCGCACCCTGTTCAGGAGCTCGAACCCATCGACTTTCGGCATCGTCAGGTCACTGATAACGACGCGCACCGATGAGTCAAGCAGGATTGCCTGCCATGCAGCCTCCCCGTCGGTCACCTCGCGCAGCTCGAAGCGATCGCGCAAATGCTGGCTGATCG
>DATEOP010000011.1:0-13432 GCA_035274065.1 Burkholderiaceae bacterium | reverse complement strand
GACCTGCTGCAAGTCCATAACCTGCTCGCATGGCAGGATCATCTGCCGACGTTGCTTGCGATGAAGGCCGCGAGGCAAGTGCGATACGTCGGTATCACCACGTCCGAAGGGCGCCGCCATCGCGAGTTCGAACAGATCATGGCAAGTCAACCTCTGGACTTCATTCAGGTGACGTATAACGTTCTCGATCGGGAAGTCGAGCAACGTATCCTGCCTCTGGCCCGAGAGCGACGCATCGGCGTCATCATCAATCGGCCGTTTCGCGAAGGTGAGCTGATTCGCGCCGTGATGCGCCATCCGTTGCCGTCGTGGGCTGCCGAAATCGACTGCGCCAACTGGGCGCAGCTGCTGCTGAAATTTATCGTCTCACACCCGTCGGTCACTTGCGTCATTCCGGCGACGTCGAACGCGGGTCACGTGCGTGAAAACGTCGGCGCGGGTCATGGGCGCTTGCCCGACGAGCCGATGCGCAAACGCTTGGTCTCGTTTGTTGAGAAGCTTTAGCGTCGGACGCTTCAATGTCTGAGTGGTGGACCTACCGCCCCTCTGATTTCCTGTTGTTCGCGCCGCGCACTTACTATCGACTGCTCGAGCTGTACAACACCGAGATCTGGCCGCTGCAGGTTGTCGCACTGCTGGCGGGCGCAGCGATTCTGCTGATGATTCGCCATCGCGCAGTGTCAAGTGGCCGCATCATTGCTTTCTTGCTGGCGGCGTGGTGGCTCTGGGTAGCGTACGCATTTCAGTGGCAGCGGTACGCGACGATCAATTGGGCCGCAGAGTACTTTGCGGTTGGCTTTGCGCTCGAAGCCTTGCTGCTGATCTGGATCGGAGTCGCACGCGACCCTCTGCGGTTCGACTCCGCTCCGCGGGTGCGCACAAAAGCCGGTCTTGCCATCTTCGTTGTCGCTCTGACACTCCATCCGCTTCTGCAGTTGCTCTTCGGGCGCGACTGGCGGCAACTTGAAGTTTTCGGAGTCGCACCCGACCCCATGGCTGTCGCGACGATTGGAGTGCTGCTCGCTGCCAATCGCATCCACTGGATCGCGCTTCCACTGCCGCTGATCTGGTGTGTGATCGGCGGCGGCACCTTGTGGTTGATTAACTCGGCTTAGTGGTGAGAGTGCTCGCCGTCCTGACGCAGCGCTTCAGCAGGGAGGGAGCTTCCATGCGTTCGGTCCAAGCTGGAAATGCGGGCTTGGGTCCGGTCCACCGCAACTGATCGACGCTATCGAACAGCGCCGCGTCGGTGCGCAGCGTCGCAAGAGTCTTAAACAGCAATGCTTCAGTTATTCGGTCGCCGAGTACCGTAGCCGGAAAGTCCTCTATGGCCCCATGTTGGTTCAGCAGCCGCGCGGCGGAAACCGCGCCGATCCCGGCGATGCCCGGGTATCCATCCGCTGCATCGCCAACCAACGCCAGAAAATCCGGAATCAAGCCTGGATCCACTCCGAATTTTTTTCGCACGCCGTCGGCATCGCGGATGGTCTTTGTCTTGCGGTCAATCTGCACGACACGATCGCCGCGGACGCACTGAGCCAGGTCCTTGTCGGGCGTCCAGATGCAAACCTTCTCCACACGTTCGTCATTGAAACCAATCTGCGCGGCGGAGGCCAGCGCATCGTCTGCTTCCAGTTCGACCATCGGCCAGACGGCGATACCCATCGCATCCAGCACTTCCTCTAGTGGATGAAACTGAGCGAGGAGGGCAGGCTCGATACCGGCACCGGTCTTGTATCCGGGCCAAAGCCGATTGCGGAACGACTCGATGACATGATCGGTCGCAACGCCGATGTGCAGCGCTCCGCCTTCGATCATTTCCAGTACGGTGTTCAGCACACCGGTTACAGCGCCGTAGCGACGATCCTCGCCCTTGTGGAACCGGCGCAAACCGTAGAAATGACGGAATAGTTCGTAGGTCCCGTCTACGGCATGGAGGACCACTCGTTAGCGGGCCTTGGCTGCTGCGATATCGGCTGCAAACGCGCCGCTGGCAGTCATGATTAAAGAGAATGCGCAGAACGTCGCTCTCATGAAGCCCCCTTCAACTCCGCATTGCTGATGTTACGACGATTGATCTAGTTAGTTTTGCCCGGCGGCCAGTTGTGAGACTCGCTCTGGCAATGCTTGCACCACGCGTACAGCGCGTCGTACATCACCATCCCGTGCTTGAGCATTTCGTGATCGTCTCCGAAGTCGTGCGATAAGCCGAGCGATAGCGCATATAACCCCGCAGACTGCGGCGTCAGGTCGAGACGCGCGGTATCGGCCCCACGCACGATCAATGCGAGCTGCTGCAACGCTGGATCGTTTAGCTCGTATTTCTTCAGGAACGCATCGAAGCTGCAGAGCTCGCCGTCGTGCGTGAGCTCGACACCCGGGATGTCATACGGAATCGCGTGGGTCTTGGCGGCAACGCTCAGCACCTCGCCGCTGGGGACATACAAGAAGTGGGGCTCGCTGTCGATGAAACGCGCCACCAGCCATGGGCAAGCGATGCGGTCGATCTTGGGGCGCTCACGCGTGATCCACTTCATGGTTGCTCCCTTCAAAGAATGGTGCGCACCAGCCAGCCGACGACGGCGCATGCTGCTATCACCGTGATGACGTGCGTTTTAAAGCGAAACAGTGCCAACGCTGCGCTGACGGCAATCAGTGCGGATATCCAGTCGAAGCTTCCGGTAAAGCCCGACGGCCACAGCACGTGGTATCCGAAGAACAGCGCGAGATTGATGATGGCTCCCACGACCGCGGCCGTGATCGCGGTTAAAGGCGCCGTGAACTTGAGATCACCGTGTGTGCTCTCAACGAATGGCCCGCCTGCAAGAATGAACAGAAATGACGGCAGAAAGGTAAACCAGGTCACCAGCGTCGCTGCCAATGCACCAGCCAGAAACAGAGGTTCAGGCCCGAGCGGTGCAGCGACGTATGCGCCGACGAATCCAACGAACGCCACGACCATGATCAGCGGGCCTGGTGTGGTCTCGCCAAGCGCGAGACCGTCGATCATCTGCGTGGGCGTCAACCACGCATAGTGTGCGACGGCGCCCTGATAGACATAAGGAAGCACCGCGTAGGCGCCGCCGAACGTCAAAAATGCAGCCTTCGTGAAGAACACGCTCATTTGTGTGAATACGTGATTCCAGCCGCAAGTCGCTATCAGTATCGACATCGGCACCAGCCAGAGCGCGAGTCCTGTCAGCGCGATCCATGCGAAGCGACGCCGACTGAAGACGGCATGAGCGGGGGTGGGCGTGTCATCGTCGATGATTGCCGCGCCGAACGATCTACTTGCCGCGCCGTGCCGCCCGCCGACAAGGAATTTCTGCGGGGCGACGCGACCGCCGACATAACCGAGCAGCGCCGCGACTGCGATAACAGCTGGGAAGGGCGCGTTCCAGGCGAAGAGCGCGATGAATGATGCAGCCGCAATTGCCCACAGCACTCCATTCGTGAGTGCGCGCGAGCCAATGCGGTACGCCGCCTGCAGAACGATCGCAGTGACGGCGGGCTTGATGCCGTAAAAGAGGCCGGCAATCAGCGGTACGTTGCCGAACGCAATGTAGACCCATGACAGTGCGATCAAAATCAACAGCGACGGCAGTACGAACAACGCACCGGCGACAACACCGCCCCACGTGCGATGCATCAGCCATCCGATGTATGTCGCAAGCTGCTGCGCTTCTGGGCCAGGCAGCACCATGCAATAGTTCAATGCATGCAGAAAGCGACGCTCCGAAATCCAGCGACGGTTCTCGACGAGCTCCTGATGCATGATCGAAATCTGCCCGGCCGGTCCGCCGAAGCTGATGAAGCCGAGCTTCAGCCAGAAAATGAAGGCCTGGCGGAAAGTGACCGGCGCGAGAGCGGACCCGACGGCGGTCGGTGCCAGCGTCGGCGTCATTCGGTTACGTCGGACTTTTCAAAGGTCACCAACAGGCCATCGAAGACAGTGCCGGCCGCTTTGACAAGTTGATCGTCGTCCTCGATCGAATCGCGCAGACCTGCCAGCACGCTTTCGACGCCGCTCGCCTCCGGTGGCTGTACGCCGCCTGCATCCAAATAGTGGACGATCGCGCCAATGCGGCGGAGCGCGGGCTGCTCGAGCGCGAAGGTTGCCAACATCACTTCAAACGTAACGCGCGCGCCGACGTGGCTAAACGTGGCGCCATCGAAGTCGAATCCGATCGCTTTTGCCGGGCAGTCTTTTGGTTTGGCGAGCCACACGAACCGTGCCTTGCGATCTATAAATCGGCGTATCAGCCACGCACAAGCGAGGCGGTCGACCCACGGGCGCCGTCGCGTGGCCCATAAGCGCTGCCTGAAATCCTCGACGCGTAATCGCTTGATGGCACTGCGCACTGCATGCGGCTCGTCGGGTGCGAGCGCCCGGTTCGCCGCGATTTCAAGCTCCTGCAATGCGGCGTCGGTCTGCTTCTGTGCTTCTCCTGCGAAAAAGTCGATTGCAGCTAGCGAAGTAAATGTCTTACGCAGCTTGCGCGCCTGCTTCGAAGCATCGAGCGCGGTGTCGGCGTCCAGGGAGTCGCTCGCCTGGCGGATCTCGTCGAGCAGCGCGGCGTATTCGTCGCTGCGATCGAACAAACTGGCGAAACCAGCGTCCGGTGGCTCGTCTGCGAGCATTAAATGCGTGTTGCCTCCGCCTGCCTGGACGTCTGCCGCGATTGCTTCGAGCGTCAGCCTCGCACCGTCACGCGCCGGCAGCAGATAAACGCCGTCGCGTAGCACGGCGGCACCTGCGGCGCGCAGCGCGCGCCATGCCCGCATACGCACCGTCGCGTTCTCAGTCGGAAGCGATAACACCAGAAGCAGCCATTTCATAGGTAGAGATTACTACGACACAGTAATGATATCTACTGCTACACGTCTGGGGTGGGCTGGCCATGGATGCGCTGGTACCTTGCGAGTCATGAACGCACAGGAAAAGCGCAGGAAGCTGGGAGAGCTGCTCAACGGCGAGCGTTGCGTCGTCGCCGGCTCTGTATTCGATCCACTGTCGGCGCGCATTGCGGATGACGTGGGGTTTGAAGTCGGAGTCCTCGGTGGCTCAGTCGCATCGTTCGTCGTCCTCGGCGCGCCTGACCTGATGCTGCTGACCGCAACGGAGCTTGCCGAGCAAACGCGCCGTATTTGCCGCGCCAGCAAGCTGCCGGTGCTTGTCGATGCCGATCACGGATACGGCAACGCATTGAATGCGATGCGCACGGTTGAAGAGCTGGCGAGCGCTGGCGCGGCAGGGTGCTCGATCGAAGACACCGCGTTGCCGCGTGCGTTCGGCTCAGGAATAGATCCGTCGTTGACCTCGCTGGAAGAGGGCGCTGCAAGAATGCGGGCAGCAGTTGCGGCGGCGCGGGACACGGGTATTGCGATATTCGGACGCACGAGCGCTGTTGCGGTTACAGACCTGGAGGACGCGGTAACTCGTTTGCAAGCGTATGAGAAAACTGGCGTGAATGCGTTGTTCGTTCCGTACCTCAAGACGCGCGCGCAGCTCGATCGTGTTGCCGCCGCTGTCCGGCTGCCGCTGATTCTTGGCAGCCCCGCTGCAGATCTTGTCGACTATGAATATCTTGCGAGCCGGCGAGTACGCATTTGCCTCCGCGGTCATCAAGGCTTCGCGGCGAGCGTGCAGGCAGTCTACGAGTTCGCACAAGCGACGCTCGCAGCGGTTTCGCCCGGTAAGGTTCAGAACGTGGCCGCTGAGACATTAATGGCTCGCCTGACTGCAGCTGCTGAATATGATCGAGCCAGCGAAGAGTTTCTAAGCCGGCAGCGCAGCAGCTCGACGTGAACGACATCGAATATCGGTTGGTCAACGATGCGAATGCCCGCCGGTATCGCCTGTTGGCGAACGATGAGGAAGTGGGTTTCGTCGAGTACGACCTCGTCGCACCATCGTCGATCCTGATCAAACATACAGAGGTGCTGCCGCAATTCGAAGGCAAGGGCCTCGGCGCTCAGCTTGTGCGTTCAGTGCTCGATGACGTTCGCGCCCAGGTGAAGACAGTCATTCCAATCTGCCCGTATACGATGAACTACATCCGAAAACACCACGAATATCGGGACATCGTGCGACGCGATTTCCAGACTACCCTTTAAAGACCCGGCGAGTTCGTACTTAGAATCCCGAGCGCTGCAACAGGGCTGGCCCAGGGGCTGCTTTAGGACTTCGACCCCGTAGCTAAGAAGTAGACGCGCGTAATGATGAACGTGATTCGTTGTACGGTAATCGTTACCCTGGCCGCGGCGACTTGCGCATTGCCGCTGCATGGGGCGCGTGCCAACGTGGTGGTGGCCAGGGCGGTAGATCTTGCCGACTTATCCCTCGAAGAACTCGGTGACGTCGTCGTTACATCGGTCTCGCGGCGGCAGGAGCGTCTCGCTTCAGCGCCGGCATCGATTTATGTGATTACGCGCGACGATATCCGCCGTGCCGGCGTCACCAGTCTTCCAGAGGCGCTGCGGCTCGCTCCCAACCTGCAGGTTGCGCGAGCGGATACCAACCAGTACGCAATCAGCGCACGCGGATCGAACGCCGTGCTAGCGAATAAATTGCTGGTGTTGATCGACGGCCGTGTCGTTTACACGCCACTGTTTTCCGGTGTTTTTTGGGAAGCACAAGACACGCTGCTTGAGGATATCGATCGCATCGAGGTGATCAGTGGTCCCGGTGCAACGCTATGGGGTGCGAACGCTGTCAACGGAGTCATCAACGTCATCACTCGGCCTGCGGCTGCGACGCAAGGTGCAGTCGTTGGTGGTGGCGCCGGCAATCTCGAGCGTGGTGGCTTCGCACGCTACGGTGCGCAAATTGGCAGTCAAACGTCGTTTCGCGTGTACGGCAAGGTGACGGATCGAGACAACTCGCAACTCACCGACGGCCGGCCGATACGCGACGAATCCGAGATTGCGCAAGTTGGTTTCCGGGTCGATTCAGGCGATGTCACGCGCAGCTACACGGTGCAAGGTGATGTCTACCGCGGTCAGATCGACCAGGCGCCGTCGGAACGCGAAATTCGCGGTGCCAACCTGCTCGGGCGCTTCACGCAATCGCTCGCAAATGATTCGAGACTGGTTGTGCAGGCTTACTACGATCACACGTTCCGAGACCATCCCGCAACTTTCAGAGAGAGTCTCGACATAGTCGATGTCTACTTGCAGTATGGCTTCGTTCCATTTGAAAGCCACACGCTGCTGGTAGGTGGCGGCTACCGGCACGCGCGCGACCAGGTCACCAATCCAGCGATTCAGGCGTTCTTGCCGGCGGACAAGAATCTGAACTGGTCGCACCTGTTCTTGCAGGACGAGATAGCGTTCGGACAGGGCGTGAAGGCAACCCTCGGTGTCAAGGTCGAAGACAATACATATACCGGCGCAGAGGTGATGCCGAATGCACGTATTGCATGGCAGCCTGCGGATGATCGGCTTGTGTGGGCCGCGCTGAGCCGCGCGGTGCGAGCCCCGTCGCGGATCGATCGCGAGTTCTTTGTTCCGGCGACAGCTCCGTTTTTGCTTGCCGGAGGCCCTAACTTCGAATCCGAAGTGGCCAACGTCGCGGAGATCGGATATCGCGCAAGCGTCGGCCATCGCTTTACAGGATCAATCACCGGTTATTGGCACGACTTCGACCGCATTCGCAGTCTGGAGCCGCGCCCCGGCGGTCTGATGTTCGAAAACAAGATCGAAGGCCGCACTTATGGAGTCGAAGCGTGGGCCGAATATCGACCCATCGATCGTTGGCGGCTGAGCGCCGGGGTGGTACGGCAGCGCGTCAAGTTCGAACGCGAGCCGGACAGCCGTGACACAGCGGGGCTGCCTGCCGCGGGAAACGATCCCAATGGTTGGTGGCAGTTGCGATCCAATGTCGATCTGCTGGAGAACGTTGAGCTCGACGTGCGCGCCAGGCGTATGTCTCCGTTGCCTAACCCGTACGTGCCGGGTTACACGGCCGTTGATTTTCGAATTGGCTGGCGCCCGTTGCGACAGCTCGAAGCGTCGCTGTCGATCCAAAACGCCTTTGATCCGGGCCACGCGGAATGGGGGTCAGCCATAAATCGGGCTGAATTCGAGCGCGCATTTTTTGTGCAGCTGGTTTGGCGCCAGTGACGCCGATGGCGGCGATAGCCGTTCGCGATTGCGCGTTACGGATGCGCAGCGCGTGCGCGATGCTGTTGCTTGCCTTTGCAACGATGGTGCAGACCCCACCCAGTGTTGCGCAGGCGAGCGGCGAAGCGCAGACCAACGAGCGCAGCGTGATGGCTGCTTACATCTATCGCTTGATCACCTATGTGGAATGGCCGGTGTCGGCATTCCCAAGTCCTGAAGCGCCGATCGTAATTGGCGTCGTCAATGCCGATGACATCGCTGCCGAGCTCGAACAGGTCGTGCAGGGACGTACCGCGCAAGGCCGGCGCCTGCAGGTGCGACGCGTCGCACCGGGCGAAGCTTCCATCGGCGTCAATGTGCTGTTTATTGGGGAGGGTGTGCCCAGAGTTCTGCAGGCTGCAAAGACGCTCGCCGAGCGCTCGGTGCTGACGATAACCGGCGTCGAGCGCGGAATGGATTACGGCAGCGTGATCAACTTCGTAAACATTGATGGCCGAGTGCGTTTCGAAGTCAACGTGGTTGCGGCCGAGAAGAGCGGATTACGGCTGAGCTCGCGCCTTCTAACTGTCGCAACGCGAGTCAAGGCGAGTTGATCGATGCTCGCCTACATCTCTACCTCGATACGCCGCAAGCTGACGTTCGTGATGCTCACCACGGCCGTTGTCGCGCTTCTAGTCACCGCGAGTGCAATGATTTTCTACGAGGCGCGGACCTACCATCAAACTTGGGTCGACGACCTGGTGACGCAGGCCGAAATCATCGGCAAGACTTCGGCGCCGGCGCTTAGCTTCGACGACCCCAAGGCGGCGCGTGAAAATCTGTCGGTGTTGCGGCTTCGCCCGCTGGTAACGGCTGCAGCGATCTACACCGCGGACGGGAGATTGTTCGCTGATTACACGACTACGTCGCAGGTGCCGGCTGCGCTACCTGCCCGGGTTGAGCGCAATGGCTATCGCATCGAAGGCGATCAGCTGTCGGTGTTCCAGGAGGTGCGTGAGAACGGACAGTTTTTGGGCACGGTGTATTTACGCGCAGGTTACGAATTGTGGAATCGGTTGCTCGGCTACCTGACGATCGTAGGACTGTCGATACTGGCCAGTCTGGCGGTTACGGTGGTCGTGTCGGCCTGGCTTCAGCGCGCAATCACCGAACCAGTGCTGAGCGTTGCGCGTGTCGCACAGCAGGTGATGGAACGGCGCGATTACAAGCTGCGCGTGCGCAAGACGAGCGCAGACGAGGTCGGCGTACTGGTCGATGCGTTCAACGATATGCTGGCAGAAGCCGATCGGCGTGCGACCGCACTCGAGACGGCAAACGAGGATCTGCTGCACGAAATGCGCGAGCGGCGTGCCGCGGAGGACGCGCTGAAGACAGCCGATCAACGCAAGGACGAGTTCCTCGCGACGCTTGCGCACGAGCTGCGCAACCCTCTGGCGCCGATCCGTAATGGCTTGCAGATCATGCGAACGACGAAGGATGCGGCTGCGATTGCACGCGCACAGGTGATGATGGAGCGTCAACTGCAGCAGATGGTGCGCCTGGTAGACGACCTGCTCGACGTATCGCGCATCACGACCGGCAAGCTGGTGCTGCGCACCGAGCGTGTGGCCTTGCAGGAAGTGATAACGACCGCGATCGACGCTGTCCGGCCGCTGATCGATGCGAAGCGTCAGAAGCTTGCGGTGAGCCTGCCCCCCGTCAGCGTTGAGCTCGACGCGGACCCAACGCGGCTCTCGCAGATTCTTTCGAACATCGTGAATAACGCAGTCAAGTACACCGAACCCGGCGGGTCGATTCGAGTGACTGCGCGGCTCGTTTACGGTTCGGTTGAAATCCGTGTATCAGACACGGGTATTGGCATTGCTCCCGATGCGCTACCCGCAGTGTTCGAAATGTTTACGCAGTTCGATGCGTCACCGGAGCGCACGCACGGCGGCCTAGGTGTCGGGTTGGCACTGGCAAAGCGCCTCGTTCAGCTGCATGGCGGCACCATAGTCGCGCGCAGTGATGGGCTCGGCCACGGTAGCGAATTTACGGTGCGATTGCCTGTTGCTACGACTTCTGCAGAAGCGGTAACCGCCCAAGCCAAGCAGCACGCAGCGGTTGCGCCGCGCCGGGTGCTGCTGGTTGATGACAATCGCGACTTTGCAATGAGCCTTGCCGCGTTGCTGGAACTTGAAGGGCACGATGTGCGAACGACATTCGAAGCGATGTCAGCGCAGACGGTCGCGAGCGAGTTTCATCCCGATATCGCATTTGTTGATCTCGGATTGCCGCTCGTTAGCGGTTTTGAGCTGGCCCGTCGCTTGCGCGCGCAACCGGATACAAACGCGACCGTGCTCGTTGCGGTCACCGGCTGGGGCAAGGACGAAGATCGACAGCGCTCGCGCGAAGCGGGATTCGATCTGCATCTTGTCAAACCCGTCGAGCCTGATCAGATCCTGGACGAGGTCCGGAAGGCTGCATCCCGGCGCTGATGGGCTAGGCAGCACCACCCGCTTTCGGCTTAGCCGTTTCAAGTCATCCACCTCGGGTCTCAAGTCGCTCATCTTTTGCGACTATCGCCCGTTCGAACGTACCTGGCTGCGCGCTCGATCTAACGTGGCGCACGCTGCACAAAGCGAAAAGTGAAAAAAAGCATCGGCTATCGAATTTTTCTTGTGCGCGGCGATGACGCACTCCCGTTGTCCAAGACCACATTTGAGGAATTTCTGTTTGGTCGGCGGGCCGTGCTGCAGAACTTTGCAGGCCAGACCATCGATATCGCGACCGTCGTGTGCAGGCTTGAAAACAAAAAGCCGAAGGAGATTGTGCGGTTTTATTGCCAGCGCTTCAAAGTAAAAAGTGACGGCTCGATTGACCAGGCACATAACCAAAAGCGCAGCTTGCCGGCGGCAACGATTGATCGGCCGCTCACACGGAACACCGGCAGCAGAGCTTCCGAACCCAGTGATCCGCTGGCGGGCCGTCGCCTCGCACACAGCCTCGTGATGATTTCACGCGCGGCGCAGAAAAAAATCAACGACGTGCTGTGGCGGTAAGACGCTGGCCGTTGGCACGACCTCGGAATACTTGAGCCCGATTCATCCCAAATAGACGGGCTAGCAACCCCGTAATCGGCGTTTTCTTGCCATCGCGCTACGCCACACTGCCCGCACTTTTCCGAGGCCAGGGGCACGAGCCGAGTTCATGCGCGAGATCGACGACGTTGTTGTTACTGTGCCTCCGCACGAAGTCGAGCGCCGGTTGCAGGAATACCGAGCGCTGCTGGCCAACGACTCGGTCGGCATTTTGGTCGTCTGTGACGGCGATATTGCGCAATGCAATTCGAGCGCGGCTCGTCTATTCGGATGGGAAGTCACTGATCTGTTGGGCCGGTCGGCAGCGACGTTTTTCGGTTCAGACGAAGAGTTCCAGTCTTTCGCCAGCCGTATCGGCGACGCGTTGGCCGCCGATGGATCGCCGGCGATCGAATGGCGTACCGCGCGCCGCGACGGCTCCCGCGTATGGACGCGTTTGCTGGTCAAGAGCATCACGCCAGGCGGTCCCGCTGGCGAAACCGTGTGGCTGGTCGATGACATCAGCGCGCGTAAGGAAATGGAAGCGGCGCTTGCCAAGGCGCGTGACGATCTCGAGCAACGCGTACGCGCTGCGCACGACGAGCTCGCGTGGTCGAACGAGCGATTGGTTGCCGAGTTATACGAGCGCAGCGAAGTCGAAGAACGCGCGCGCCGCATCGCGTTGTACGACGAGCTGACCGAGCTGCCGAACCGCCGCTTGCTCGAATCTCGCCTCGACGAGGCAGTGCGCAACCATCAACTCGGCGGTGATCGACTGGCGGTGTTGGTGGTCGACATCGACGAGTTCACCAAGCTGAATGACGCGCTAGGTCACCGCGTCGGTGATGCATTGTTGCGCGCGACCGCCGGGCGACTGGTCGATACCGTAAGGACTTCAGACCTCGTCGCGCGAACCGGCGCCGATGAATTTGCGATCGTGCTCGGTCGTTTGCGGCACATCGACGACGCCGAGCATGTCGCCACCAAGCTGGCCGAGCTGCTTTCAGAGCCCTTCGAGATCGACGCCGAGCAGGTCAACGTTAGTGTCAGTGTCGGGGCGGCGCTGTTTCCGACGGATGGTGCATCGCCCGAAATGCTTTTGCGCAATGCCGATGCCGCATTGTCGTTCGCAAAGTCGCGCGGACGCGGAAACGTCCAATTGTTCGAGCCGCGCATGAATGCGGAGGTCGTTCGCCGGCTGCAGGTCGAAGCGGGACTGCGACGTGCGCTCGAAGCGGGCGAGTTCGAAGCGTATTACCAGCCACGCATCAATCTGAAAGATCGCACGCTCGTGGGCGCCGAAGCGCTGGTGCGCTGGCGCGATCCCGAGCATGGACTGCAGGAGCCGGGCAGTTTCATCGCTGTTGCCGAGGACACCGGTTTAATCGTGCCGATTGGCGAAATCGTGCTACGCGAAGCGTGCCGCGCGGCAATGCAATGGACTGCTCAAGGTCTTGGCCAACCCATCGTCAGTGTCAACCTTTCGCCGCGTGAATTTCGAGGCCGTTCGTTGTTACCCATGGTCAGCCAGGCGTTGGTTGATTCCGGGCTAGACGCCGAACGCCTGCAGATCGAGATCACGGAAGCGAGCCTGATGCGCGATGGCGCCAAGGCCGAGCAGGTTTTATCTGGCCTGCATGCGATGGGCGTCAAGATCGCGCTCGACAACTTTGGCACCGGCTATTCGAGCTTGTCGAACCTGCGTCGTTTTCCAGTTGACGTCATCAAGATCGACGGCCAGTTCGTGCGCGCGGGCCCGAACGATCCGGCCGATTGCAAAATCGTCGCCGCTCTCACCAGCCTCGCTCGGGGACTTGGATTGCATGTCGTTGCCGAAGGCGTCGAGACCCACGAGCAGCTGTCTTTCGTCACGGACTGTGGTTGCAACGAAGCACAGGGCTTTCTGCTCGGCCGCCCTCTAACATCCGCTGGATTCATCGAGCTCGCGAAGTCTCTGCGCAAATAAAGACGGCCGCAGCTAGGTGCACTGCGGCCGGGCTTAGATCGCTAAGACGTCAAGCCTTATTTGCTCTTTCGAACCGTTCCAGTTGTTCGTTGCCACGCTTGACCGCGGTGTCCAGCGCCTCCTTGGCGGTCTTCTTGCCTGACCACACGCCTTCCAGCTCCTCGTCAATAATCGTTCGGATCTGCACAAAATTTCCCAGACGAATCCCGCGCGACTTGTCGGTCGTCTTGCGGATCATCTGCGTGACGGCGACATCGGTCCCGGGATTCTGTTTGTAGAAGCC
>DATEOP010000010.1:0-20878 GCA_035274065.1 Burkholderiaceae bacterium | reverse complement strand
GGCGCGACGACGAAAGCTTCAGGCGGCTCCAGGAACGTTGAACGAATACCGGCGATACGGCCGTCAGCAAGGACCTGCAGATCGCCATGAGCGCCACCTTCGCGCTCGGAGGTGATCCTCTCGGCCTTGCCGGTTGCGACTTCGATCGTCAAGACGGGAACATGTCCCGCGACGTCGGCGCCCACCGCCAACCGCTTGCCGTCGGCAGACCAGTCGCCGATGTGCGGCCAGGCGTCGAAATCTTTGCCGATCTCACGCAACGAACCGCTCTGCACGTCGATCAATGTAAGCGTCGGGCGGATTACGACGGTCGGGGAGCGCGTCATGCGGAGGACAGCAAGCGTCTTGCCGTCGGGCGCAAACCGCGGTGATTCCGTATTGCTGTTGGTGGCTGCGCCGACGATCCGCATGCTCTTGGACTCGACGTCGATCAGCGCAATTGCGGTGTCAGTTTCGCGGTCTTCCCCGGTGCTTTGCCAGGTCACGGCAACCTGGCGACCATCGGGCGACAGATCGAATCCGGGCTCGACCGACATCTCGCGCCGCGCCTCAGGCGTCAGATCGCTTCGGCTCGTTCCATCCGACGAATACGCAATGACATGCGTGTTCGCCATGTTCTCGTTCTGATGCAGCCAGTGATCCCAGTGCCGTACTGGTTGGTTGCTAAAGTGACGCGCGCTCGGTCCCTTTTTTTCGCGCTCTTTTGCGGTTTCGCGTTGCTTTTTGTACTCGACGCTGTCGAGTACCGGGGCCAGCACGATCAAACGATCGGCTTTCTTCGCAAACTTGAAATCTTCGACGCCCAGCGGTTCGTCGGTCAACTGCTGCGCTTCACCGCCCGCAGCAGGTAATAGCCAGACCTGCATACGCTTGTCGGCATCCTCATCGGCCTTGACTTCATTCGGCTGCCGGTTCGATAAAAATGCCAGCGCGCCATCACGTCGGAAACACAGCGCTGTGTCCTTGCTGTCGCCGCGCGTCAGTTGCGTTGCATCGCTGCCGTCAGTAGGCACCTTCCATATGTCAGACACGTACTTCACCGCTTCACGGTCGAGCCGCTGCACGGCTACTGCGAGCCAGGTGCCGTCGGGTGACGCTGCAATCGCCGACACCCGCTTCAGCGCGATATGTTGCTCTACGGTGAACGGCGCGTTTGCCATCAACGATCCTAACGTTTGTTCTCGGCGCGAGAGCTTAGGGCACGATGCCCGATGTCGCGCCGAAACTGCATGCCGTCGAACTTAACTTCCGCAATCGCGTCGTATGCCCGCTTCTGCGCGGCGCGCACGGTTTCGCCCAATGCAGTAACGCACAGCACACGGCCACCGCGAGTCACAAGCTGCTGCTCGTCGAAACCGGTTCCGGCGTGGTAAGTGATGCAGTCCTCATCGTCGTTGGGTAGACCAGTGATGGCGTCGCCGGTGCGCGGATTGTCTGGATAACCCGCGGCAGCGACTACGACACCAAGCGCGGTGCGACGGTCCCATTCAGCTTCGATCTGATCAAGTCGTCCATCGATCGCGGCATCAATCAGCTGTGCAAGACTCGACTTCAATCTCAGCATGATCGGTTGAGCTTCGGGGTCGCCGAGACGGCAATTGAATTCGAGCGTCTTGATGCCACCGTCAGGTTCAATCATCAGGCCGGCATACAAAAAGCCTTGGTACGGAATTCCGTCGGTGGCCATTCCATTCACCGTCGGCATGATGACCTCGCGCAGCACGCGTGCGTGAATCGTTGGAGTGATGACCGGCGCCGGTGAGTAAGCACCCATGCCGCCGGTGTTAGGTCCGCGGTCATCATCGAGCAAGCGCTTGTGATCCTGGCTCGTTGCCAGCGCCAGCACGTTCTTGCCGTCCGACATTGCGATGAAGCTCGCTTCCTCGCCCGTTAAAAACTGTTCGATAACGACGCGCGCGCCGCTCGCGCCGACGCGGTGGTCGATCAACATCGAATCGATCGCGGCATTGGCGTCGTCCAGCGTCATGGCCACAACGACACCTTTCCCGGCAGCCAATCCATCTGCTTTGATAACGATGGGGGCGCCACGCTCGCTCACATACGCGCGCGCCAGTGCTGCATCGGTGAACGTCCGATGCTGCGCGGTTGGAATCCCGTGGCGCTGCATGAATGACTTGGCAAAATCCTTTGAGCTCTCGAGCTGCGCCGCGGCTTGCGTCGGACCGAAAATCCTTAATCCCCGCGAACGAAAGACGTCGACGACGCCGGAGGCGAGCGGAGCTTCGGGTCCGACAACCGTAAACGCGACGTCTTCACGCAGTGCGAAATCGGCGAGCGCTTCGTTGCTTGGATACGGAACGTTCTGAAAGCGCTTGTCACGCGCGGTGCCGCCGTTACCAGGTGCGATAAAGATGCTCTGCACGCGGGCTGAGCGAGCCAGCCGCCATGCGAGTGCGTGCTCGCGACCGCCTCCGCCGATCACCAGCAACTTCATCAGGGTCTATTCACACTGCGATCGCGGCGGTGGTGTAAACCTGTTGAACATCGTCGAGGTCTTCGAGGATGTCGAGCAGCTTCCGCATCCTGTCGGCATCGTCGCCGGTGAGTACTGTCTCCGCGAGCGGCTTCATCGTCACTTCGGCCATCTCGGGTTTCAGCCCCGCGGTGTCGAGCGCGCTGCGGACCCTTTCGAAATCCGAGGGTGCCGAGATGACTTCAACCGTGCCGTCATCGTTGGCGATCACGTCTTCGGCCCCGGCTTCGAGCGCAACGTCGATTACTTTTTCTTCGGAGGTGCCGGGCGCGAACAGCAGCTGACCGCAGTGCTTGAAGTTGAACGCGACCGAGCCGTCCGTGCCGAGATTGCCGCCGTGCTTCGCTAGCGCATGCCGCAGTTCGGCGACAGTACGCACGCGGTTATCGGTCAGTGCGTCGATCATCAGTGCGGCGCCGCCGATGCCGTAACCCTCGTATCGGATCTCCTCATAGGTGACGCCCTCGAGCTTGCCGGCGCCACGCTGAATCGCACCGGTCAGCTTGTCTTTGGGCACATTTCCCAGGCGAGCCTTCTCAAGCGCAAGTCGCAGGCGCGGGTTCATGCCGGGATCAGCGCCGCCGTCGCGCGCGGCCACCGTCACTTCACGAATGATCTTCGTCCATAGCGAACCGCGCTTCGCGTCCTGACGATTTTTGCGATGCTGAATGTTGGCCCACTTTGAATGGCCGGCCATTAGGGTCTATTCCACTAAGAACGAGAGATGCGTTGGGCCGCAATCCGGATTGATCTGCTGCGATTGCAACGGGGCGCGAGTGTATCAAGCAGTGATTGGTGAGGGCTGAAATATGCAGCGCGGGTTCGGCTACGCTTTGGAGCAACCCTAACGTGGAAATCGAGGCGTGCATGGCTGAACCACTCGTGATTGCAATGTCGGGCAAGACAGAGCTGGCCCTGTTGCCGGCATTATCGAATCGCCATGGCTGCATTACGGGCGCCACTGGCACCGGCAAGACGGTAACGATGCAGAAAATGGCCGAGAGCTTTTCGAATATCGGCGTGCCGGTGTTCATGGCAGATATCAAGGGCGACTTTTCAGGTATCGCGGCCGCCGGCAAGGCGGACGACAAAATGAAAGCCCGACTCATCGAGCGCGGGCTGCCCGAACCCCAGTGGCAGGCGTGTCCGGTCACGCTCTGGGACATCTGGGGTGAGCAGGGGCATCCGGTCCGTGCGACCGTCTCGGATATGGGGCCGCTGTTGTTCGCGCGGTTGCTTGCGCTGAACGAAACACAGGAAGGCGTGCTGTCACTGGTATTCAAAGTTGCCGACGACAACGGTTTGCTGCTGCTGGATCTGAAAGATCTGCGCGCGATGCTGCAATACGTTGGCGACAACGCTGCTCAGTTCAAAACGCAATACGGCAACGTCTCGTCGGCATCGATCGGCGCGATTCAGCGCGGTATCTTGCAGCTCGAGGGGCAGGGCGGCGAACGCTTTTTCGGCGAGCCGATGCTTGATATCGCCGATCTGATGCAGACGACCGACGGCAAAGGCGTCGTCAACGTGCTGGCTGCCGACAAGATGATGAACAACCCGCGGCTATATGCGAGCTTTCTGCTGTGGCTGCTGGCGGAGTTGTTTGAAAACCTGCCGGAAGTCGGCGACCGCGAGAAACCGAAGCTCGTATTCTTTTTCGACGAGGCGCATTTATTGTTCAACGACGCGCCGCCGGCGTTGCTCGAAAAAGTTGAACAGGTTGTACGGTTGATTCGTTCGAAGGGCGTTGGCGTTTTCTTCGTCACGCAAAACCCGCTCGATATTCCCGATAAGGTGCTGGGCCAGCTCGGGAATCGCGTGCAACACGCGTTGCGCGCATTCACTCCACGCGATCAGAAAGCGGTCAAGTCGGTGGCCGAGACGATGCGCGCCAATCCGAAAATCGATGCTACCAAGGCGATTCTTGAACTCGCTGTAGGCGAAGCGCTCGTTAGCTTCCTCGATGCCAAAGGCACACCCGGCGTTACGGAGCGCGCTTGGGTATTGCCGCCGGGATCTCAGCTGGGTCCGATTACGCCGAATGACCGCGCGCAACTAATCAAGAATTCGATCGTCTCGGGGACCTACGAGAAAACCGTCGATCGTGAGTCCGCATACGAGATGCTAAAGGCGCGCGCTGAGAGTGCTTCGTCCCCCGCTGCCAACCAAGCTCGCGGAAAGCCGGGTACTGCTTCACCTGCGTCGACATCCGGCGGCAGCATCATGGGCGGCATCGGAGACATCTTGTTCGGATCTACAGGTCCGCGTGGCGGCAGGAGAGAGGGCATGGTCGAAGCAATGAGCAAAAGCGCCGCGCGCTCGGTAGGGTCGTCGATCGCGCGCGAAATTACGCGTGGAGTCCTCGGCTCAATATTGGGCGGTACGCGCCGCCGTTGACGTAAAGCGTTGGCGTCGTGTCCACAATGGCCACCGTTCTTACCGCGGTCGAGGCGTGGCCGCTGTCGGAAGCGATACGTCGCTCAATTTGGGCTTACCCGGCTTTGGAGACGATTCACATTGCGGCCTTCGCGGCGGTGTTCGGATCGCTGATGGTGCTCGAGCTTCGCGTCTTTGGCGCGGCTCCCGCGGTTCCGCTGTCGCCACTTGCACGACTTTCGATACCGATCGCACTAACGTCGTTCGCGGTTGCGGCCGCGGCCGGCTTGCTGATGTTGATTTCGAGTGCCACGGAGATCGTCACCAACCGTGCGTTTCAGATAAAGCTGGCGTTGATCTTGATTGCAGGCAGTAACGCATGGTGGTTTCATCGACGTGACAGCCTCGTCCACCACGATCGCGTCGCAAAGGTCCAGTCTTTGCTATCCATGCTGCTTTGGCTCGGTGTGATCGCGTGCGGCCGCTTGATTGCCTATGTTTAGCTTGTTGGAGACCTGAATGCATCGTCGCCACTTTGTTCAACTCGTCGGTGCGCTGTTTCCCACGCCGGTTCTCGCGCACCATGGCTGGTCGAGCTTCGATCAGGATAAGCCGCTGTATTTGAGCGGCACGCTGACGCAGGTTCGTTGGCAAAATCCGCACACCGAAGTCATGGTGCGCGTGGACGTAACCAAATTACCGGACGACATTTCCACGCGCACTGTTCCGGCGCAGCAGCAGACGCTCGACGGCGCTGGCATCCTCAAGAAAGTGAAAGTCCCTGCTAATGCAACCGGCATGTGGGAAGTCGAGTTTGCACCGCTGTCAAGGATGCAGGCTTGGGGTTTGTCGCAGCCGCTCAAGGTGGGCGACCGTGTTGAGGTCATCGGTTATGGGTTGGCCGACGAGAACAAGCGATTGCTACGCGCAGAATACTTGTTCATCAACGGCAAGTCGTACGCGTTTCGATCGTCACCGGTGAATTAGCACCCTTTTGCAAGCTGATTTAGCACTCGCCAAGCGCGAGTGCTTTGTTGCATTCTCGCTTTAGTAGTCTTTTTGGCCTCTATCACTGAGGGTTTTACATGTATACCGTTTACGTACTTCCGCGTTGATTCGAATGCAGCGTGAACGGAGGTCTTGATGAGCGTACCTGCGGTGATACCGTCGCCAATCGCGATAGCAGGGTTCAAGGACGTCTACCAGGTGTTGCGCGTTGAAGACGCGCTGACTGGGCTGCAGGAGCTTGGCGCCAGCGCGAGCGAAGCGCTACGAGCCACCTACGTCAAGATGATTCGCAGCGGTGGCCAGCGCTTCGTGACGAAGCCGGCTGCGCTGCCCGACATTGATTCGCTGATCAACGAGCTGCCCAACTTTGAAGCGCCGCTGCAGGATATTCGCAAGCAGCTTGCGCTGTGTCTGTCATCGGACGACCCGCTTGAGCTGGAGCCTATTTTGCTGCTGGGCGAACCGGGCATCGGCAAGACACACTTCGCGCGCCGACTCGCAAAGTTGCTCGGTACCGGCTACAACTTTATCGGCATGAGCTCGCTGACTGCGGGCTGGATTCTGTCCGGCGCTTCGGCGCAATGGAAAAATGCGAAGCCAGGAAAGGTGTTCGACGCACTGGTTAACGGCGACTATGCCAATCCTGTGATCGTTGTCGATGAAATCGACAAGGCGGGCAGTGACACGCAATACGATCCTCTAGGGAGCCTGTACACATTGCTCGAGCACGACACAGCGACTGAATTCGTCGACGAATTCGTCGAAGTGCCGATCGATGCATCCGATGTCGTGTGGATTGCTACCGCAAACGACGCGCACTCGATTCCGTCGCCTATCTTGAATCGAATGAACGTTTATGCAATTGATCCGCCCGATCACGAAGGTTCGCGACGCATCGCCGGCTGCATCTATGACGAGTTGCGGGGCGAGCATGCCTGGGGTCAGGTTTTCCCGCCGCAGCTTTCGGATGAAGGCCTCGACCGCCTTGCGCGCCTGAAGCCGCGCGAGATGCGACGTGTGTTACTTGCGGCTTTCGGCACGGCCAAGCTGGCAGGGCGCAACGAAGTCAGGCCAGACGACATTACCGAAGAGCGCGCTGCCAAAAAATCTCGGATAGGGTTCTAAGCGATTAGTTGGCCGCGCTTGCGCCGGAGCCGCAGCGCGTAGGCGCCAGGTACAAAGGCAGGGCAGTTGTGCCTACGCTTGCGGAGCGCCTATTACGGCTTCTTCGCCGTCTTCACTTGCTCGGCCGCTACGCGTGTGTACACCGGACCCCACAGAGGGTGCCCGATTTCGGCGTCGGTCAACTTGAAGTTTGGATCGGCACTGAATGCGGCGCGGAATGCTGACTCGCACTCCTGCGGGCGGCTATACGCACACGCGATAAACGCGAGATGCTTGTTTGCGGCGGCCACGTCGCTACCGTCGTGCAGACCTTCGGCGAGTGCGCGCTTGAACATCACTTCGGCACGCTCATACTGGCCCTCTTCATAAAAGCGCATGCCGTTAATGAAGGCGCGCTCGGCGGGTTGGTCATACAGCCGGGCGATACTGATCGTGGGTGGGGGTGGTTGTGGTGGCGCGCGCGGCGGCTCGAGCAGCGCACAGCCGCTGACCGCGCCACCAAGCAACGATGCAGCGGCCAGACGGCGAAGGCTTCGCAAGTTCGGGCTCATCCAGGATGACTCATTGAAACAGATGGCTGATTCGAAGCGGACGCCCTGGCTCGACATCGACTTCAGTCACAAACGGCTGTCGCTGCCCATTCCGCAATTCGATCGTATGTCGGCCCGTGGGCAGTTGAAGCTGCGCTAGCGGTGGCGTTATGCCGGTTCGGGCGCCGTTGACGAATACTTCGGCCCAGGGAGCTACCGCGAAAACAACCACGCCCTTGGCCTTATCAGCGGCGGCCGCTTTCGAGGGACGAAGCATGTTTCCGCGCGGACTTGTGGGTGGTGGTCCGGGCTCTGTTCGCACCGCGGGTGTTGGCAACGGAACCTCGCCTTCCACAGATGCTTCGGGCTGTGAAGTCAAAGCGGGAGGCGACGCCTCGGCGACCGGTCGGGCTGCCGTTCGGCCCGAGTCGCGCCACGCCGCCGCAGAGGCAGCGATCAACGCAATCGCACACGCGGCTGCGAGTGCCACGTGGTTGCTCGAACGCACCGGCGCCCGATTGATTCGCACGTTCGATTGCGAGCTCGCCGTGGGAACGCGGCGCGACGCTGTTGGTACGATCTCGACGCGAGCGGGCATGCCCGTGATCGTCAAAGCGCTTGGTGATGAGTTACCACGATTGCCCCACAAGAATGTTGTCAGCGCATTCCGAAATTGCGCAGCTGTGCCGAAAGCGCGCGCGCCGTGCAACTCGAGTGCGTTCTCGGCAATCTCCGCCAGTGCCAAAGGAGCCGCTGGGCGAATTTCGATGATCGGGCTCTCCCCTCCCTTGCGCGCTCGCAGCGCATTCAGGTCAGGCCGTACACCGGTCAGCAGCAAAAACAGCAGCGCCCCCAATGCACGAATATCCTTGCGACGTGCTTCAGCTCCTAGCTCGTTCTGAAAGTACGGCAGCATTGCCTGTGTTCCGGCTAGCTCGAAGTCGCCGGTCGCGCCGCTGTCTATCCAGCCACCGAAGCCCATCACTTTGGGCGCCTTGTCTGGCTCTTGTAGATAGATTCGTGACGGCGCCAGGTGTCCGTGCGGAACGCCGCGCGAGTGCGCATGCTCCACCGCATCAGCGACACGCGCCGCAATATCGGCGGCTTGGAGCATGCCGGGACGAAATCCCTCCTGCATTGCCTCGTCAAGCAGCTTGCCGTCGACTCGTTCCAGTGCAAGGAAGCCGATGTTGAGGACTCGGCCGGCGTCGAACACGGTAACAATGTTCGGATGATGCAAGCGCCCGGCTGCCTGCGCCTGACGCATGAAGGCCTGTTCGATTCGCTCGTGACCCGCTGACTCTTCACCGCGCCGTGGCTGCAGTTGCACCGCTTTCAAAACCAGCTCACGGTTGAGCACAGGATCCATTGCCAGATACGCGACCGTGTGCCGATCTCGTCGCAACTCTCGCAAGATCGAATAGCGGCCGATCAGCTTGAGATTCTGGGTGAGCGCTTCAGGCATTGGATAAGTGAGGCGTTGCCTCAGGCTAACAGCATACGCACGCACAACCAATCGGCTCTAACAGGTAAAAAAGATGCCGAAAAGGGCGCTTAGAAGCGATGTTGAAGGCCGAGCGTTTCACCCGACTTGATTTCGACGCGGGCGATGAACGGCACGGACGAGCCATTACGAATCTCGATCGTATGTACGCCGGGAGGCAACGTCAGCTGTGTCACCGGCGGTGATACGCCGCGTGGGGTCCCATTGACGGAGATCTCACCCCAGGGTGTCACGGCGAGCGTCACTGTCCCATCGCGTGGCGGCGCGACCGGTGCAGGCGGGGGTTCGACCTTCCGGCGGCTTGCTGCCTTCGCCTCGGCTGCTTGCGCTTCAAGCAATGCCGCCGCCGCAGCTGCTTCTGCCGACGGGGCGGGTGGCGCCTCGACGGGCGGTGCCGGCGTGACCGGTTGAATCTCGAACGCGGGGACCGAAGCTTCAACCGGCGGCGCTGGAACTGCGTGCTCCCGATTCAGCGCTGCAGCCAACACAATGACCGCAATCGCTGCCGTGACGATCGCGACCATCGCACGCCTGCTCAGCGCAGGCTTACGAGGTGCGACAGCGACAGGGCGAGGGTCGATCCCGCGCGCTCCAATCGCGGCGTCGTTTGCGGGCGCACGGGAGCCATCGACGAAGTCGGCCAGCGCATTGCGCAACTCAGCCGCTTTTTGATATCGCGCGGCAGGCTCCTTGGCCATTGCCTTGCGCACTATTTCGACGAGCGGTGCCGGTGTGTCAGAACGAATGCGATCAACGGACTTCGGGGTCGCCGCCAGCACCTGGTCGAGTGTTTCGTCCACCGTTCGACCGTCGAAAGCGCGGCGGCCGCACAGCAACTCATACAAGATCGTGCCGAGCGAAAAAATGTCGCTGCGCGCGTCTAGCGTGGCGCCATCGGCCTGCTCCGGCGACATGTAGTTCGGAGTACCGACAAGCTGGCGCGTACCACGAAGCCTTGTCTCGGGCACCGGCGCGAGCGCGGTGCCAAAGTCGAGCAGCTTCGGCTTCAGATCACGCGACAGAAAAATATTGCTCGGCTTGATGTCGCGATGGACGAGGCCGCGTTTGTTGGCATAGTGAATCGCATCGGCGACTCGCATCATCATCGCTGCCGACTGCCGCGGACTCATGCGGTTGCCACTCGCCAGATATTCGTGCAGATCCTGCCCGTGCAGCCGCTCCATCGCGATATAGGCGAACGAATCGGTCTTGCCCGCATCGTAGATTGTGACGATGCTCGGGTGGCTCATGCCTCCCGCCGATTTGGCCTCGTGCAGAAAGCTCGCCTCGATCTGAGTACGAAATTGGTCCTCGCGCGCGAGCGGAATGATCTTGATCGCCACTTCGCGCGCCAAAACGGGATCGTGCGCGGCGTACACGACGCCATACGAGCCACGCCCGATCTCGTTCAGGATCGTGAAACGCCCGATCGTCTTCGGAGGCGCAGGAGCCGGTGCTTCGAGCGGATCGAGCGGGACGGTGGCTGTGTAAGGTTCAGACATCGGCGGGCCGCATTATCGCACTGCATGAAGGATCGATGCGGCGAATAAATCGGTATGCGCGGTGTTAGAGCGTAGCTTCGGCCGCCTGGCGCGGCCTGTCGTGCGTGCCTCGCTAGCGCGAAAAGATGATGCGCTCGTTGCGCAGCAGCCGAGCTTGTGCTGACAATGCCAATGCGGCGATCGCGACGGCCATTGCTCCAGGCAACAGAACGTCCCACGCAGTGATGTTCTCACCACGCAGTGCTCGCATCATTACAGCCTGTTGCGCCATTGCGGGAACGAAGAGCTGCCAGCTCGCATCGCGAATCGATATGAACAGCGGCACGATCGGTGTGAAGTTGACCAGCATCGCAAGGTAGGTTGCGTAGGTTTGCGCCTCTTTGTGGCTGCGGCCGTAGGTGGCGGCCAGCATATTTAGCGATGCGATCATTGCTGAAAACGGCAGCAGCATCACGATGAACAGCGCAAACTCGCTGAAGCCGAACTGCATAAGCGCCGAGAGGTTTTCGCTTCTTATGAACTGCATCGCCGTCTTGAAGCCAATCAGCGTCAGGACGACTACCGCACCCGAGCACAGCGCGACGACCGCCCATTTTCCGAAGACGACAGCGCCTGCGTCAACGGGATTCATCAGCAACGGCTCGAGAGAGCCGCGCTCGCGCTCGCCAGCCGTGGCGTCGATCGCTACGCTGATGGCGCCAGCGACCGAGCCTAAAAGCGCCAGCCACGGGATCAGAAACAACAGCTGCGCACCACGCGCCTGGCTGCTCGCGACATTGATCTCTTCGATCTCAACCGCGGCCATCACCTGCGGACTGACGCCGCGCGCAAGCAGCCGCTGCACACCAAGCTCGCGGGCAAAACCGCGCACAGCATTTAGCGTTAGCCGTGTTGCCGGCTGCGCCCGCGTTGCCGTTTCGTCAAAGGTGATGGGTAGCCGGATTGTGTCGCCGGCCGCGAGATGCTGTTCGAACTGATCGGGCACCGCAATCACAGCGTTTTGCAATCGTCCTGACTTGATTTGCGCGACATAATCGTCGGGCGCGGTCTTGATCGTGGCGCCAGCGCGTTGCAGAAAGTTGATCAACGTCGGCCCCGCTGCCGCATTCGCAACATAGATCTCGCGCTTTGCGGCGCCTTCTTCGACGCTGGCGACAAAGATTGAAAGCAGTAACAGTGTCAGCGGGCCCGCCAGGATCGATGTCACCAGCACGATCAGCCAGGTGCGGCGGTCACGGACTGCGTCCTTGAGCTCCTTGCAAAAGACCGTCCACGTCGTATTCATTGCGTTTGCTCGGATCCGTACGCGAGCTTCACGAATGCGTCTTCAAGGGATTCGGTGCCCGCTTCAGTGCGGATTTGCTGCGCGGTGCCGTGTGAAACGGTTCGGCCGCGCGCAACGATCACAATTTCGTCGGCAAGCTGCTCAACCTCCTGCATGATGTGCGACGAGATGACGATGCACTTGCCGCTATCGCGCAGATGAAGCAGCAGCCTACGCAGCGCACGAGTTGAGACGACGTCCAGTCCGTTGGTTGGCTCGTCCAAGATCAGATGGTGCGGATCGTGGATCAGCGCCCGCGCGAGTGCGACCTTTAACCGTTCGCCGGTCGAGAAGCCCTCGATCCGACGTTCCAGCAGCGGGCCCATATCCAGTAACGCGGCCATCTTGGCGAGGCGGTCGTTGCTGGCTGCGGCCGGTACGCGGCGCAGCTCAGCGTAATACTGGATGTTTTCGCGCGCTGTCAGGCGCGTGTACAGGCCGCGCGCATCGGATAACACGCCGAGCTGCGCTCGGACGGCGCGCGTGTCGGCTTGAACGTCAATTGCTCCAACCCGCGCCCGACCGCGATCGGCTTTCACCAGTGTGCCGATGATTCGCAGCGTCGTCGTCTTGCCCGCACCGTTTGGCCCGAGCATCGCGGTAATCCGACCGTCGGCGGCGACGAACGAGACATCATCGACCGCGACCACACGTGCACGCTTGCCGTCGACTTTCGCATCGAAAGATTTCGCGAGCTGCTCGACTTCAATCATGGGCTTCGGTTACTGGATCAACGCTTCGTTGCCGGCGCCGCAGTCGGATTTATTGCAACAAAGAAACCCGGCGCTGGAATTTGCGCCAGACAGTTGCCATCAATTCGCTCGAACGTTGCATCGCGTACGAAACGCGAAACCAGCATCGGCGCGCAGCCCTGCGCACTGACGCCGTGTCCGAGATTGGGCGCGATGATGTGCTTGGCATTGCCAAGCCGCTGCGCAACCGAGTCGCCGTGGTGCGGCGGCGTTGCGGGGTCGAGTCCTCCGGAGAAAATCAACACCGGGACCTTTGATGCGGGTACCGAATAAAATTCCGGTGGCACTGCGCGGGACGGCACCAGCCGGCATGCCTGCCGGTACAGCTCGGCAAATGCCGAACCAAAGCGTGCTCCGCTGACTTGCGAGGGCGCCGTTGTGTCGATGCGTGGCATGTCTTCCGCGCAGATCACCGCGAAATGCATGCCGACTGCGAAGTTTTCCTTGACACCACTGCTGATTGCAGCGCTCAAGGCGACGAGCGCCGTGAAATCTCCACGGCCCGCTTCGGCAATCGCATACGGCAGTAGGGACGATAGCTGCGGCACATATAACGGCGCGCGCAGTAGCGATGCCAGCATTTTGCGGTCAAGACGAAAGGATTCGATCTCTCCGGTAAGCGGGTGCGGAATGCGGATGTCGATGCCGCTTTCGGCTCGCTTGAGCAACGCTGATACCGTCTGGTCAAAATCCGGATAACGCGTGCGGCAGCGTTCATCGCGCGCACAACCGGCGGCTAGCGAGTTCAACGCCGCCTCTGCATCAAGCGCGAACGACACCGGCAGTGTCATATCGGGCGGCGCCACTCCATCGAGCACTGCCGTTCGAACTCGCGTGGGATATTGGCGCATGTACTCGAGCGCGGCGCGCGTTCCGTACGACGCACCCCATAGGTTTACCTTCTCGGCGCGCAGAAGTGCGCGTATTGCTTCGAAGTCCCGTACTGCGATCCATGTCGCGTACTGACGCAAGTCTGCGGGAAGTGCTTTCAGGCAGGGGCCGAGGCGAGACAGTTGTTGCTCGGGCTCGAGGGCTGATACCACCGAGCGTTCATCGACGTCGCATTCGAGAGGATTCGAACGGCCTGTACCGCGCTGATCGATAAACACCAGATCTCGTCGCGCATTTAGATCGGCAAGCACCGGCATGACTTGCCGCGCGACGTTCGTCGCCGCTTGCCCCGGACCGCCGGCGAACACAAACACCGGGTCGGGCTGCTTGTTGCGCGCAACAGCAGGCACGACGGCGAAGCGCACTTCGATGGTGCGGCTGCTCGGAGAATCCGGATCTTCGGGCATGCGAACGACACCGCACTTCACTTCACGGTCTACTCCCGCAATGCGACACGCTTCGAGGCCCTCGTCGCCCGGATCAGACGACCGGCACGATGCGAGCAGGAGTGTCGCAACGAACACGCAGGCTATCGGTGTAATCGTTTTCAATTCGAATCTGCTCGCCCACGGGCGCTTGATTTCACTCGCTGGATCTTCGCCCGAATTGCGAGCGCGGCGAAGAATAACAATCCGTTCAGGGTCAGCTACCTGCAAATCGCGGTCAGCCACGGTCGAACCGTAGAATCGTTATGTGCAATCGGATGTGCAGTCAGCTCAACGAACAGCGTTTGCGGCCGGCCTGGCGTTGGCCATCGGTGGCAGCGTTCTATTCTCGGCGAAGGCGGTTGTTGTCAAGCTGGCGTACCGCTACGGCGTCGATGCCACAACATTGATTGCTTTGCGGATGGGCTTTTCGCTGCCGTTTTTTATCGCTGCCCTGATTTGGTCGGCACAAGGGGCGCAGCCATTATCGCGAGCCGACCATGCTCGCCTGATCGTCATTGGTCTGCTTGGCTACTACGCCGCCAGCTACCTCGATTTCCTCGGCCTCAAGTACGTCACGGCGGCTCTCGAGCGTCTTATTTTGTATCTGAGCCCGACACTGGTCGTCATATTGTCCGCACTTTTCTTGCGCAAACGTTTCGGTGTCCACGAATGGACTGCGCTCGCACTTTGTTACAGCGGCATTTTTCTGGTGTTCTGGCACGACGTCAGCCTGGCAGGCGAGCAGGTGCTGCTGGGTTCGGCGCTGGTGTTCGCGAGCGCCGTTTGTTACGCCGTTTATTTGATTGTCTCGGGTGAACTCGTGCGAAGGATCGGCGCGATACGCCTAACCGCATACGCAATGTGCGTGTCCAGCTTCGCGGTGTTCGCGCAGTTCGCCGTGCTGAATCCAATTTCAGCGCTCGGTCAGCCCGAGGAGGTCTATTGGCTATCGCTGCTGAACGCGGTCCTGTGCACTGTGCTGCCCGTGTTTGCAACGATGCTCGCGGTCGAACGAATTGGCGCGAGCCGTGCGTCGATGGCCTCGATGATTGGTCCGGTCTCTACCATTGCACTGGCGTATCTTTTTCTTGGCGAGCGCATTTCGACCTGGCAATTGGCTGGAACGGCACTCGTATTGATTGGCATCTACGTCTTGACGCGGGCCGGTAAAGTCCCGGTATTAAAGGAGGAAGTCACATGAAGTCAAAGTCGATCGTGATTCGCTCGCACGGCGCCCCCGAAGTGATCGAAATGGTCGAAGCCGAGGCACCCGATCCCAAGCCCGGTGAGGTGCGTATTCGCCAGCGCGCGATCGGGCTTAACTTTATCGATATCTACTACCGCACCGGGCTCTACGCCAACACGCTGCCGCACGGTCTCGGATTCGAAGGCGCCGGTGTAATTGAGGCGGTCGGCTCGAATGTATCGGGTTTGAAGGAGGGCGACCGCGTCGCTTATCCGCAGGGGCCGATCGGCGCCTACGCGGAGTTACGCACGATGCCTGCCGCCACCGTCGTCAAGCTTCCAAAGGCAATTAGTTTCGAACAAGCCGCAGCAGTCATGCTGAAGGGACTCACGGTTCAATATCTGTTTCGGCAGACGTATCGTTTGCAAGGCAACGAGACCATTCTCTTCCATGCTGCGGCTGGTGGCGTGGGGTTGATTGCTTGTCAGTGGGCACGCGCGCTCGGTGTACGCGTGATTGGCACCGTCAGTTCACCCGAAAAGGCTGCGCTTGCGAAACAAAACGGTGCATGGCAGACGATCGACTATTCAAAAGAGAATTTTGCGGAGCGGGTCGTTGCGCTTACCAACGGCGCGAAGGTGCCGGTTGTGTATGACGGTGTCGGTAAAACCACCTGGGAAGGCTCGCTCGATTCTCTGCAACCACGTGGTTTGATGGTTAGTTTCGGCAACGCGTCCGGCGCAGTGGCTGGTGTGAATCTCGGCATCCTGGCAGCCAAGGGATCACTGTTCGTCACGCGGCCAACGCTCGCGACCCATATCGTTCCGCGTTCGCGCCTCGAGCAGTCGGCCGCCGAGCTGTTCGATCTAATGCAGAACGGCAAGATCAAGGTAGATATCGAGCAGCGCTACCCACTGGAGGAGGCGGCACGTGCGCACGAAGATCTTGCTGCGCGCAAGACCGTCGGATCGACAGTGTTGTTGCCTAACTAACGTGTCGACGATTCGAATTTCAGCTTCGACGACTTGATATCTATCAAAGGGCCGAGCTCATAGATATTGCGATAGCCGTAGGTGTAAAGCGCGACGTAGGTGGAGAGATTCAGCGACGCCGGTGGCAGCTTGGTCGGAAACGGTCTCAGGGCGCCAGAAAAGTTGTTGTTGCAATAGATCAGGATGCGGGTCGACTTGTCAGGAATCGCCGCGTTAAGGGAATCAACGGCGATGTCTGGGAAGCTAAGATTGATCGCGCCCTTGATGTGCAGGTCATCGAACCGCTGGCGGCTGCGTGCATCGAGAACGATTGTGTTCGGCTCCCGGCTCATGCGAATAAAGTCCGCTTCGGACACCCTTCGGCTCGCGCGCGCCTGCGCCGCCTCGACAGAGACGCGCAAGAATCCGCTCATGTCGATCGCCGGATTCTCGCCGGTTACCGGGGCCTGAGCGTAGGCAATGACGTATCCGAAGGATGCTGCGACAACGATGACGCGCATCAGCAGTTTCATAATCGCTCCGATCCGCACAGTGCTGAAAGGTGTGCAACGCCAGTAGGCGAGCGTTGTTGACCGAGAGGCGAATGGATCTGTAGCTAATCGTTACGGCGAGCGCAAACGAGGGGCGTTAATGAGAAGATCGCGCGCGGCGCGCGACTTCATTGTGCCCGGTGGTAGTCCGTGACGCGCTCGACCTCGCTTCTGGAGCCCAGAAACACGGCGACACGCTCGTGAAGTTTTTGCGGTTCGATATCGAGAATGCGCCGCTGTCCGTTGGTCGCCGCACCGCCAGCTTGCTCGATCAAGTACGCCATCGGATTGCCTTCATACATTAGGCGCAACCGACCCGACGCGTATCCCGGGCGCGCATCACGCGGATACATGAAGACGCCGCCGCGCGACATGATCCGGTGCACGTCAGCGACCATCGACGCGACCCATCGCATGTTGAAGTCGCTGCCGCGCGGGCCGGTTTTGCCGGCCAGCAATTCGTCAACGTACCGTTTGACTGGCGCGTCCCAATGCCGCACGTTCGACATGTTGATTGCGAACTCACGCGTCTCCGCTGGAACTGTCACGTTGGCCTGCGTCAGCAGGAACGATCCTGTGTCGCGATCGAGCGTGAATACCTGCACGCCGTAACCGACCGAGAGCACGAGCAGCGTCTGTGGACCGTAGACCGTGTAACCAGCGCACACCTGTCGCACGCCGGGCTGAAGGAAGGCGTCTTCGCCGGCATCACCGTTACCTGCAGGGCTTGGCAGCACCGAAAAGATCGTTCCAATCGAGACGTTGACATCGATATTGCTCGAGCCGTCAAGCGGATCGAACAGCAGCAAATATTTGCCGCGTGGATACGCAAGAGGAATTCCGATCGGCGTCTCCATCTCTTCGGACGCCATACCGGCGAGATGACCGCCCCAGCAGCTGGCCTCGAACAGAATCTCGTTCGACAGCACATCGAGCCTCTTTTGCGCTTCGCCCTGAACGTTGGTTGAATGCGCGTCGCCGAGAACGTTACCCAATGCGCCTTTGCCGACTGCGTGGCTGATCGTCTTGCAGGCGCGTGCGACGGTTTCGAGCAGTAGCCGCAGGTCCGAATCGATCCCGTGCTCTCGTTCGCAACGAATCAAATAGTGCGTAAGCGACAGCTTCACGCTAGTTCGCAAGCGACTTATTGACGATTTCGCAGACATCGCGGGAAAGTCCACGTTGCTGCGTAATCTGTTCGAGCGCTGCTCGCATCGCGGTCTGTCGATCCGCCGTGAATTTGCGCCAGCGATCGAGAGCGCGCGCGATGCGCGCCGCGATCGTCGGGTTGATTCTGTCGAGCGCCAATACCTGATCAACCCAGAACGTATATCCGCTGCCGTCCCGACGGTGAAATTCGGCGTCATTGAGCATGCAGAACGATCGAATCAGAGCGTTAACGTTGTTCGGGTTCGACAGCGAGAAACCTGGGTGCCGCATCAGCAATCGCACGCGATCAACGACTGGAGGCTCTCCGGAGTGGGCCATCGCCGTGGCTTGCAGCTGGAACCACTTGTTCATCAGAAGCGGCTGGTCATTCCAGATGCGCGCCAGCTGAATCAGTGCTTCCGCTTTCAACGGCGACGCGCTGTTGACGATTACCGCCAGTGCGCCGTGGGCATCGGTCATATTCGTCGACGCGACCAACTGCTCTCGCGCCAATTCGAGCACTCCCTCGGCGTTGCCCTCGGCGAGATACGCAAGCGAAAGGTTGCGCAGCGCGCGCTGTCCGGCGAATTCGACATGCGGCGAATATCCAGCAGCCGATTGCAGCGAATCCTGCAGAGACGAATAGGTGTTCTGCCAGTCGCCTGCAAGGCGTCGTCCCAGCTCGTGCATCGCGTGGCGTCTCGCCTCGCGTATCGCTTCGGGATCGACGACGCTACGTTGCTCGCCGATAAAGCTTTCCGCGGGCAGCATCAGCGCCTGTGCTTTGAACGCGGGCGACAGCGCTGGATCGAGCAACGTCGCGCGCAGCATCGCCACTACCGAGTCGTCAATCGACAGAGGACGGCCTGCCTCAACCGCATCGGTCAGTGACATCAGCATTGCGATGGCCAGGCGCTGACCGGCTTCCCATCGGTTGAATGCATCCGAGTCGTGGGCCGATAAAAATGCAAGCTCGGCATCGCCGTATCGATGCTCGACGATTACGGGTGCCGAAAAATTGCGCAGCAATGACGGCACTGGCCGCTCGCCTACGTTGATGAACCGAAACGTCTGCTTCGCCTGCGTCAGATCCAACACCTTGGTCGTGGGCGCCTCGGCGACGGTACTGCTGCTTGGTTCGCCCTCCAGTTGCAGCGCCATGTCACGGCCGTCGCCGGCAATTAAGCCCACCGCGAACGGAATGTGAAACGGCTGCTTTGCCGATTGTCCAGGTGTCGGCGGAGTCGACTGCGAAAGCGTCAGCTCAAAGGCGTAGGCATGCGCGTCGTAACGCGTCTCTGCTCGTACATGCGGCGTGCCCGCCTGCGAATACCAGCGTTTGAACTGCGTCAGGTCGCGGCCGTTGGCATCGGCGATAGCCGCCACGAAATCGTCGCACGTGACCGCTTGGCCATCGTGTCGCTTGAAGTACAGGTCCATGCCGCGCCGAAAGCCGGCGACGCCGACCAGCGTTTGCAGCATGCGGACAACCTCGGCGCCCTTTTCGTAAACCGTCGCCGTATAGAAGTTGCTGATTTCCTGATAACTGTCGGGCCGGACAGGATGCGCCATCGGTCCGGCATCTTCGGGAAACTGACTGGCGCGCAGCGTGCGCACATCTTCGATGCGTTTGACCGCGCGGCTGGTGGCGTCTCCGAGCATATCTGCCGAAAACTCCTGATCGCGAAAGACGGTCAGTCCTTCCTTCAGGCTCAGTTGAAACCAGTCGCGGCACGTCACGCGATTACCGGTCCAGTTATGAAAGTACTCGTGACCAACGATTGATTCGACGTTCATATAGTCGTCGTCGGTAGCGACGGTGGGACTCGCCAAGATGTACTTGGCGTTGAAGATATTGAGACCCTTGTTCTCCATCGCCCCCATGTTGAAGTCGTTCGATGCGACGATCATGAAGCGATCGAGGTCGAGTTCGAGTCCGTAACGATGCTCGTCCCACGCAATGGCGCGCTTCAGGCTGTCCATCGCGTGCTGAGTCTTGTCCTCATCGCCGTGGTCGACGTAGATCTGCAAAGTTGCATCTCGGCCGCTCGCGCGAGTGATGTGGTCTTCCTGCACGCCGACGTTGCCGGCGACCAGAGCAAACAGGTAGCTCGGCTTAGCAAAAGGATCGTCCCAAATTGCGAAGTGCCTGCCTTCGGACAATTCACCCTGCTCGATCAGATTGCCATTGGCGAGCAGTACCGGATAGCGTGACCTGTCGGCACGAATCGTCACCCGATAGGTGGTCATGACGTCGGGCCGGTCGGGAAAGAAGGTGATGCGCCGAAATCCTTCGGCTTCGCACTGAGTGAAAAAGTTGCCGTTGGAAATGAACAGGCCCATCAACTCGGTGTTTCTTGACGGCTTGATACGCACGATGGTCTTGAGCCGGAATCGATCCGACTGCGTGCGGAGTCGAAGTGTCAAGCCGTCGTCGCGTACCTGATAGGCACTGGCGGGCAATGCATGGCCGTCAACTGCAATCAGCGCAAGCTCGAGATCTTCGCCATCGAGTCGCAATGGCGCTGCGCCACCAACCACAGGATTGCGCCGCAAATCGAGCGTCGCCGTGACATACGTCAATGCAGGATCCAGATCGAATTCGAGCGCGACGTGATCAACTAGGAAGTCGGGCGGCCGATAGTCGGCGCGGCGAACGGTGACAGTCTGATCGTTTCGCATCGGTGGCGATTGTAGCTAGGGCTACGCCCTCTTCTCGGCAGCCAGATAAATGCCGGCGAGAATCCATGCACCGCCGACAAGGTGGTAAACGCCGATGGGATCAGCAAGCAGCGCCCATGACAGGCATGCTGCGAAAACCGGCGTTAGATTGACGAAGTACATCGGCAAAACCGCGCCTACGCGAGCCACGCCACGGTCCCAGCAGAAATACGCGGCCAGCGATGGCAGCAACACGACGTACACGAGCGCCGCGAAATTAGTGGGTGTCGGCGCGGGGGTCTTGCGCGTAATGATCCACTCCAGCAGGTAAAACGGCAGAATCATCAATGCTCCCAACGCAATCTGCACGGTCAGAAATGCGATAAGAGGCAAGGGTGGGCGCTGTGTTCTTAGCAGCCACGTATA
>DATEOP010000009.1:0-13023 GCA_035274065.1 Burkholderiaceae bacterium | reverse complement strand
GTTGCTGCCGGTGGTCACATCCCATGCGCCGGGTGTATTGATCGCACCCGCAGCTTGTGCAGATTTAGTGCCACCCGTTGACACTGGCCCGGTGAAGGTGGAACTCGGCGCAAGCATGTTCCACTGTCTCTGTCCAAACAGAGGCTCGTTGGGAATTACCTGCTTCTTCAGCAAGATATCCGGCTCTGCGTATTCGACCTGTGGATCACCGGCTAAGCGGGCCGCTGCGGCCTTGGCGTCAGACAAGCGCATGGGCACGTCTAACTCGACGAGCGATGCGCTTCCGGCCAAAGCACGCACCGGTTTCATACCGACACCCGCCATTGCCGACAATGTTTGAACTCGCGACGCCGACATCGGCTGCGCAAGTTCGCTCGCCATTGGTGCACGCAGTTTGACGATCAGTCGCGTCACGATCTGCTCTCGCTGCGCGGTGCTCGCAGACACCTGTCCCTTGAGCGCTGCTCGTTTGGCCGCCGTTTTCGGTGTCGCTGACGGCACGGCAAGCGCAACAGTCGCAACACTCGCGATGAAGGCGCCGGCCAGGGTGAACAGTTGTCGGCTCACGGCGTTTCCTTTCGACGAATGGCGCGTGTGAAGGGTCATTGCTTTTTCAGCATCGAATCGAGTTCGACATAATCGAAAGCGCCGGAAGCGCGCACACGTTCGATCAACTTCGGAACATCGGCACGCTGCGCTGGAGCGGTGAGTTGCACGACATGGGCATCGCCTGCCATTGGCCGTACGTACCTGACCCCTGCCGTTTCGCCCACGGCAGCTTGAATCGGTCTTAGCACTGCCGCTGAATCGCTGGTCGCAATGCGAGGTTTAACAATGATTGCCGCTACGACCGGCGCGTCCGAGGAAGCCATGGGAGCAGGCGCGGAGCAAGCGCTGAGCGCTACCTGAAACAGAACCAAGACGGCAATAAACGCTCGGGCGAGATGCATTGCGCGGGTTTCAATGTTGGTGGCCCATGCGGGCCAAATGCTATGCAACGGTACCGACATTCCACCAACGCGCCTGTCAGCCAAAAGGCGTACCGCGAGGCAGCCTGCACCGCGAAATAAGTGTGCTGCTTGCCGGTTATTTGGCTTTCATCAGAGCAACCGCCGTGTCCAGCATGCGGTTTGAAAAGCCCCATTCGTTGTCGTACCAGCTCGAAACCTTGACAAGGCGGCCTGTAACTTTCGTCAGCGTCGCGTCGAAGATCGACGAACGCGGGTCGTGATTGAAATCGCTCGATACAAGCGGTGCCGTATTGACTCCGAGTATTCCTTTCAGTTCACCGTCGGCGGCCGCCTGCATGATGGCGTTGACCTCGTCGACCGACGTATCCCGCGCCGCAATAAATGTCAGATCAACGATGGATACGTTGATCGTCGGCACACGGATCGCATATCCATCGAGTTTGCCGTTCAATTCGGGCATCACTAGACCCACCGCCGACGCCGCGCCGGTCTTGGTTGGAATCATGTTGTGGGCCGCGGCTCGCGCACGGCGCAGGTCTTCGTGATAGACGTCTGTCAACACCTGATCGTTCGTATACGAGTGCACCGTCGTCATCAGCCCGCTGATGAGGCCGATTTTCTCGTGCAGCGGTTTAACCAGCGGGGCAAGGCAATTGGTCGTGCACGACGCATTTGAAATCACCGTATGCGAAGCCTTTAGCGTGCCATCGTTGACACCGAAAACGATTGTTGCGTCGACGTCCTTACCGCCGGGAGCAGAGATGATGACCTTCTTGGCACCACCTTTCAGATGCCCGGATGCCTTCTCTTTCGTCGTGAAAAAGCCCGTGCATTCCAGCACAACGTCGACTGCCAATTGGCCCCACGGCAGTTCCGCTGGATTGCGCTGCGCAAGGACGCGAATGCGATCACCATTGATGACCATGGAATCGCCGTCGGCTACAGCGGTTCCAGGAAATGGGCCGTGCGCGGTGTCGTATTTGGTCAGGTGAACATTGGTCTTCGGATCGCCCAGGTCGTTGACCGCAACAATCTGAAGGTCATGCTTCTCACCGGATTCGTAATGCGCTCGCAGAATGTTGCGACCGATGCGGCCATACCCGTTGATAGCAACCTTGACCGTCATCAGTGAGTGCCTTTCTTAATGACTTGCCTGACGGTCGCAACAACGTTGTCAACCGTAAAACCAAAATACTTGAACAGTTCTTTTTCAGGCGCCGACTCGCCGAAGCGATCCAACCCGATGACTGCGCCGCTCGCGCGCACATACTTCCACCAAAAGTCCGTCACGCCTGCTTCGATCGCAATACGCGGCAGTCCCTCAGGCAACACCGTTGACTTGTACTTCGACGGCTGACGGTCGAACACCGAGGTAGAAGGCATCGACACCACACGTACGTTGATGCCCTGTTCGCCTAACGCCTTCTGCGCAGCTGCGGCGAGGCCGACTTCCGAGCCGGTTGCAATCAATACCGCGTGTGCACGCGCTATCCCGCCGTCGGCTTCGCTGATCACATAAGCTCCGCGTCGGATCGCGGCGGTGTCGATATCACGCGCAATAAATGGCACTGATTGTCTGGAAAACAGCAGGCTGGTCGGGCCATCCAGGCGCTCTATGGCGGCCGCCCAGGCAACCAACGATTCGACTGTATCCGCCGGTCTCCAAACGTCCATATTAGGAATCAACCGTAACGTAGCGGCGTGCTCAACTGCCTGATGAGTTGGGCCGTCTTCACCAAGACCGATAGAGTCGTGCGTAAACACGTAAATCACACGCAACCTCATCAGTGCGGCCATGCGTAACGCGTTGCGCGCATAGTCCGAGAACGTCAGGAAGGTGCCCGCGAACGGTAGATAGCCGCCGTGCGCCGCGATGCCATTCGCGATTGCGCACATCCCGAATTCGCGCACTCCATAGTTGATGTGGCGTCCATCGAGGTGATCGGGCCGCAGCGGTACAGTTTTGCTCCACTTTGTGTAGTTGCTGCCCGTAAGGTCAGCCGAACCGCCGAGGATTTCTGGAAGCGCAGGTGCAATCGCCTCCAGCGCAAGCAGCGATGCCTTGCGTGTCGAAACCGCTTCACGTTTTTCAGCAGCGGTTCTCAATGCCTGGTCGCGCGCCGCGAAATAGCTTGCCGGCAAGCCCCGCGCGTTCCGGCGCTCAAACTCGCCGGCCTCTCTCGGATAGCGCTCCGAGTACGCATGAAAAAGCTGATTCCACTGCGCCTCGCGCTCGGCGCCGGCCTTCTTCGCATCCCAAGCGGCGTACACCTCGTCCGGTACAAAAAACGGCTTGTATGGCCAGCCCAGCGCAGCGCGCGTTGCCTCGACTTCTTTTTCACCTAATGCTTCGCCGTGCGCCTTCTCCGTACCCGCACGGTTTGGCGAGCCCTTGCCGATGATCGTCTTTGCCACGATCAGCGTCGGCTTGGTGTCTTGTCTTCTTGCATCAACAATGGCCCGGTCGACCGCTTCAACGTCATGGCCATCGATTGGGCCGATGACATGCCACCCGTAGGCATCGAACCGTTGGGCCGTATTGTCGGTAAACCAATCCTTGACTTCGCCGTCGATTGAAATTCCGTTGTCGTCGTAGACAGCGATCAGCCTGTTCAATTGCCACGTGCCGGCAAGCGATGCCGCCTCGTGTGAAATACCTTCCATCATGCAGCCGTCACCCATGAACACGTAGGTGTAGTGATCGACGATGTCGAATGCCGGCCGATTGAATTCTGCGGCGAGTAGTTTTTCGGCGAGCGCCATGCCGACAGCGTTTGCAAACCCCTGCCCCAAGGGGCCCGTGGTCGTTTCAATGCCGGGGGTGACTCCAAGCTCGGGATGACCCGGCGTACGGCTATGCAACTGTCGAAAGTTTCGCAGTTCCTTTAGCGGAAGGTCGTAGCCGGTCAAGTGCAGCAAGGCATATTGCAGCATCGAGCCGTGGCCATTGGAGAGTACAAAACGGTCACGATTCGGCCAGTGTGGATCGGCCGGATTGTGCGAAAGATGACGGCCCCAAAGTGCCACCGCTATATCCGCCATGCCCATCGGCATACCGGGGTGCCCGGAGTTCGCAGCCTGCACGGCATCCATCGCGAGCGCGCGAATGGCGTTCGCCATCATCGTCACCGGCATTTCGGACAGCGCAAGAGGCGCGCTGACTTTATCGTTAAACCGGTCGTTCATCGGTGCCACGGCTGGAAAACACGAAATGGTATCAAAGCGACTGAGCTCGTCCGCGGCGCGCCACTTGCAATGGCGGATGGCAACTCTATTTATGGGCAGTGCGTAATCAATGCAGTGCTAGTTGGATAGAGTCCACGGCGATTTCAGATATGATTCGCCGCTTTTCCAAATTCGATCCGGAACCAAAGGAAGCAACGGGCGCCAGACATTTGTTACGCAAACAAGCGCGGGTTTTTGTTTGCGAACGAGCGAAGGCAACGAGCCGCTAGGCAGCACTCCCGTCAGAGCCAGCAGGAGGGCAGCATTAGGGAATTTTCCCTTGTGTTGCATGACTCACACGCCGCGCCACAGCGCGTGAGTCCCGGATCGTGGGGTTGCGACGCAAGTCGCGCTTCAGGTCGATTAGGGCGGACCTGCTGGGGGACGAAGATGAATGGCCTTCACCTGACTGGCGATCTGTTCGACTGCAGCTGTAGCGCAGCGCTTTTAACGGATCTTGATGTACTTTCCAAGACTTGCCGAGACGCGACGAACGATTCGAAGCTGACGATCGTCGATCAGGCGTGGCATCGATTTCCGGAATGGAACGGCGGGCCCGGCGGAATTACCGGCACGATCCTGCTCGCTGAATCCCACTTGGCGATTCACACATGGCCCGAGCGAGCCGGAGTAACGCTCGATGTCTATGTTTGCAACTTCACTGATGACAACACCGGCAAGGCCGAGCAGTTGTTCGAGGCGTTGATGCTCGCATTCAGACCGAAGAGCCGTGTCGTCAATCGCATTACACGCGGCGATCTGGCGTCGGGTACGGATACCTCTGCAGCGCCCGAGCGTGGCGGCGAAGCAGCGACGGGCGAGTTGATTTTCGACTGGCTAAATGCGAACTCAGGTTACGGAACCACGGCTACAAAAACGCTGGCACAGATTCAGTCACCGTATCAAAAGGTCGAGGTCTATGACACGCGGCAATTCGGCAAGCTCTTTCGGCTTGACGGCCGCATGATGACGTCAGAGGCCGACGAGTTCTTCTATCACGAATGCATGACTCACCCGGCTGCACTGGCGCATCCAAATCCGGAATCCATCCTGGTGATCGGTGGCGGTGACGGCGGCTCATCGGAAGAGCTGCTTAAGCATCCGAGTGTCCAGCGCGTCGTGGTGGCGGAGCTTGACCCCGTCGTGATCGATGTGTCGAAGAAATGGCTCCGTTCAATTCACAAGGGCGCGTTTGACGATCCACGGCTCGAGGTATCGATCGGCGACGGATTCGAGTTTGTGAAGTCGACAGTCGAGCGATTCGACATGATCGTGTTGGATCTCACCGATCCGGATACTCCCGCATTTCACTTGTACTCAGAGCAGTTCTTCAGGATGTGTCAGCGCATCTTGCGGCCGGGCGGCATGTTGACTTTGCATCTCGGTTCGCCGGTTTATCAGACCGACACAGTGCGGAAGAATGCCGCCAACCTGCGCAATGTTTTCCGCCACGTCGCGCCGATGTCGCTATTCGTTCCGCTCTATGGTTCGTTATGGTGCCTCGCGGTCGCGAGCGATACGGTCGACGCGCGTGCAGCCTCTGCCGACGTGATCGCACAGCGTATTAGCGAGCGACACATAGGCGATTTGCGTTACTACCATCCGGCGCTGCATTCGGCGCTGTTTGCTCTGCCCGTGTTCGTGCAGGATTTGGTGCAGCCGAAAGTGGTGACCCAAGAGCGAATTGACGTTGCTCAGTTGCAAGCGGCTTAGCAGTTAGCGGTTTTCGCCCTATGCGAACGGCGCGCTTTTTTGTCGACGAGCCGCTCGCCCTCAACACAAAGATCGCGCTATCCGAAAGAGTCGCACATCACGCCTTGCGCGTACTGCGCTTGCGCGATGGCGATCCGATCGTGCTGTTCAATGGCGCAGGCGGAGAGTTTGGCGCGCGGCTTTCTGTAAGCGGATCGCGCACGCACGCTGTCGTCGAGACATTCGCCGCCGTAGAGCGTGAATCGCCGCTTTGCGTAACACTGGTCCAGTCGTGGGTTGCGACCGACAAGCTCGATTGGATTCTGGAGAAAGCCGTCGAGCTCGGCGTTAATTCGATTTGGCTTGCGCCCGCGCAACGCTCGGTCGCGCGTTTAACAGGCGATCGCTTGGGCAAACGAATTGATCGTCTGCGCGAGACAATCGTGGCCGCCTGTGCGCAATGCGGACGCAACCGTGTTCCTCGCATCGACGCGGGCGCGTCGCTCGCGGCGTCGTTGCAGGCCGCACTCGACGGCAAAACGCGTGGGGTACTGTTGCACCCCGACGCCGAACTACCGCTGGTTAATGTTCCACTGACTCGCTGTGTTGCAGTCGCAGTTGGGCCGGAGGGTGGTTTCGACGACGACGAACTCGCGCTTGCGCATCGGCTCGGCTATCAGGCGTACCACGTTGGGCCGCGAGTGCTGCGGACCGAAACTGCGGGGCTCGCTGCGCTTGCAGCGCTGCAGGTGATGGCCGGCGACTTCCGTTAGAGCAGTTCGACTTGTCGTACTGCGTTGGCTTCGAGCACTGTCACTGCAGTCATGTTGACGATGCGACGTACGGTTGCCGCAGGCGTCAAAATATTCGCCGGCTTAGCAACACCAAGCAGCATCGGGCCGATCGCGATGTTGTTACCAGCCGTCGCCTTCAGCAGGTTGTACGAAATGTTCGCCGCATCGAGTGTCGGGCATACCAGCAGGTTGGCATCGCCGTTCAGGGTTGCAAATGGCATGATCGATTTGCGAATCGCGTCATCAACCGCTCCGTCGGCATGCATTTCACCATCGACGTCGAGGTCTGGGGCCAACTGGCGAATCAACGCCAGCGCGTCGCGCATTTTCACTGCGGACGGCGCGTCGCTCGAACCGAAGTTGGAATGCGAAACGAGCGCTACGCGCGGTCCGATGCCGAGACGTCTGAGCTGCTCAGCGGCTAACACCGTGATCTCGGCCACCTGCTCGGCAGTTGGGTCGAGATTGACCATCGTGTCGACTAGCGCCAACTGCCGGCCCGGCACCATCAGGATGCTCATCGCGGCGTAAACGTTCGCGCCGGCGCGGCGACCAATGACCTGATCGATATAGTTCAGATGCGGCCCATGCGTCCCAAACGTGCCGCATAGCATGCCGTCCGCTTCACCCTTGTGCATCATCATTGCGCCGATCAAAGTCAATCGCCGGCGCATTTCGATTTTTGCGTACTGCTGTGTTACGCCCCTGCGTGCGGCGAGGCGATGATAGGTTTCCCAGTAATCGCGATAGCGATTGTCGAACTCAGGATTGATCAGATTGAAATCAATGTCCGGTCGCATACGCAACCCGAAACGCTCGAGACGCTTCGCTATGACTGCAGGTCTCCCGATCAGAATGGGCTTGGCCAACTGCTCGTCGATCACGACTTGCACCGCGCGTAGCACGCGCTCTTCTTCACCTTCCGCAAACACAATGCGCGATTTGCCACCACCGACATGCGCATCCTTCGCGATCGCAAAGATCGGCTTCATGAATGTGCCGGAGTGATAGACGAATCGCTGGAGCTGATCGCGATAAGCCCGGAGGTCATCGATCGGCCGCAGAGCGACACCGCTTGCCATCGCAGCCTGCGCGACCGCAGGTGCAATACGCGTAATCAGCCTAGGATCGAATGGCTTCGGAATCAGATACTCGGGGCCAAAGCTCACGTCGGCGACGCCGTATGCGGACGCGACAATGTCGCTCTGCTCTTCACGCGCCAGGCCTGCGAGCGCTCGCACGGCGGCCGTCTCCATCGCGGTGGTAATCGTCGTCGCCCCGACATCGAGTGCTCCCCGGAAAATGAACGGGAAGCACAACACGTTGTTGACCTGATTGACGTAGTCAGAGCGTCCGGTCGCAATGATGGCGTCGTCGCGTACAGCCTTCACCTGCTCGGGCATGATCTCCGGAATCGGGTTGGCAAGCGCAAGAATTAATGGACGCGCAGCCATTTTTTTGACCATCTCGGACTTCAGAACCCCTGCCGCCGACAAGCCCAGAAAAATGTCGGCCCCTTCGATTACCTCACCTAGCTTGCGCAGCGATGTTGCTTGCGCGAAGCGCGCTTTATCGTCGTCCATCAACGCTTTACGGCCTTGATAAACGACGCCCTCAATATCGGTGACCCAGATGTTCTCGCGCGTCAGTCCAAGCTCCACCAGCAACTGCAGACATGCCAGCGCTGCCGCGCCAGCGCCACTGGTCACGAGCTTGACCTTCTTGATGTCCTTGCCGACGATACTCAGACCGTTTAATACTGCCGCACCGACGATAATCGCGGTGCCGTGCTGATCATCATGAAACACCGGAATCTTCATCCGGTCGCGTAACGTGCGCTCGATATAGAAACATTCCGGCGCTTTGATGTCCTCTAGGTTGATGCCGCCGAAAGTCGGCTCGAGTGCAGCGATGATTTCTATCAGCTTGTCAGGATCGAGCTCGTTGACCTCGATATCAAACACATCGATGCCCGCAAATTTCTTGAACAACACCGCTTTGCCTTCCATCACTGGCTTTGCAGCGAGCGGCCCAATCGCGCCAAGTCCCAGTACCGCCGTACCGTTGGTGACAACGCCCACCAAATTGGCACGCGCCGTATAGCGCGACGCCGTCGCCGGATCAGCTTGGATCGCCTCGCACGCGGCGGCTACACCCGGCGAGTAGGCAAGCGCCAGATCGCGCTGGTTCACCAACTGCTTGGTCGGTGTGACCGATATCTTTCCGGGGTGAGGCCTCTCGTGATATTCCAGAGCGGCGCGCTTCAGATCAGCTTGATCTTCGGTCGACATGGCGGCGGTGCGTGGCAACCTCAGAGACGAAGGCGCGATTATCCTCGCGCACGCCGTCGCTGCGCGAAGATCGGGTCACTGACGGAGCGCCGTCAACTAAACGGAGTGTTCGGGCACCACAGGAAAAAACTCAGCCTCGCTGTTGGAATGGTCGCTTGTTCTGACCCCCGTCGACTCTGAAGGCCCAGTGCTCGCGGAGTTAACTGGCGGTGTAGCAGGTTTATCAGGAACGGGCGCGGGAGGCGGCGCCGCAGCACGAATCGCGGCTGCCAAAGCCGCTTCGACTCTGCCTGCTGCCGCCATTTGCAGCCGTGCCCGTTCGCTTAAGACACGCGCGCCGTAGCCTCCATCGTCGTCCATGTTGCCGGCGCCGACATACAACTGCAGACCACGCTCGACAGATCCACCGCGCACAATGAGCTCGTGCAATATTGAAGTGCCGACTTTCATATTCGCTATCGGATCCAGTGCCGCGATCTGTCCCCCATGCGGCTCAAACCGGCGGGCATGGACGCGAGTCATAACCTGCATCAGGCCCTGCGCCCCCACAACGCTTTCAGCGAAAGGGTTAAGGCCCGATTCAATCGCGACAACGGACAGAATCAACAGGGGATCCAGGTTCTTTTCCCGGCCGATTTGAAACGCTGTCGACACCAGCATTTGCACAGCCCCGTCGGCCACCCGGTACCGACGGGCGAGGTATTGCACGAGCCTCTTTTGATGCGGATCGTCAGCCGTTCGCGCGCGCTCGTCCCGTGCATCGGTGCCCGGATCGAGCGAGACGGCTTCGGTAGGAACCGAGCCGCCGGCTGAAAGACGGGCCTCGAGCATCAACCTGGCATCGTCACTGGTCAGAAGTACGCCTGCCGCCAGCAATGCCGCGGTTCCAACTACCATCACTACTAACCTTGTCGTTGACAAGGCGCCCTGCACGATATCGGTCATGAAGGTAGCGATGGCCGCCAGCGTGGGCCCGATAACCGCAATGTCTCGCACCGCATAATTCGAAGCGTTAGCCAACTCGTGTCTCCTTATGCCGAACGCACCCATGGGGGTCGTTTACAGATTCAAACGTCGACTGGATTGTTCTGCTCCAGTCAGCTAGCTTGTCCTGTGAGCCCCGGCCTCTGCAGAGCTCATCCTTGGGCGTCGCCAACAATTCAAAGAGCAACGCCGGGGCCTACATGCCTGATAACCACGCCTACGCGGCCTTGCGGTGCGATGTTGCAACGCACGCGCTAGGACGCTATACCCAAACGGCTGGCCGGATTCTAGGCGCCCACTAATGTCGGTCAAGCCGGTACTGCCTCTAAATAAATACGATCTTTCACACGCAGCCGTCGAACGGCCTGACGCCATTTCATGAGTTCCAAAATAACTTTAGAAATCAGTCGACTACAAGCATGTGAGCCTTCAGTAGTAGTTACTCACTTCCCGGTTTGCCGTCCGTCGTGTTGGGGTCGGGCTGTATGAAATATGCGGACTTGCGGGACTTCCTCGCACAGCTGGAAGCAGCGGGAGAGCTCAAACGCATCACAGCCGAGGTTTCGCCTCACCTGGAAATGACCGAAATCTGCGATCGCACCTTGCGGGCGGCCGGCCCCGCGTTGCTCTTCGAACATCCCACCGGATCGCGGATACCGGTCATCGCGAATCTGTTCGGCACGCCACAGCGAGTTGCAATGGCGATGGGGGCGACAAGCGTTGCAGAGCTTCGCGATGTCGGGGAGCTCTTGGCGGCCTTAAAAGAACCCGAGCCGCCCCACGGGCTTCGCGATGCGATTGGAAAAGTCGCTCAGCTGAAAAGCGCGCTTTGGGACATGGCGCCACGGGAAGTTCGAAACGCGCCCTGCCACGCAGTTGTGTGGCAAGGAAGCGAAGTTGATTTGGGGAGGCTTCCGATTCAGACATGCTGGCCTGGAGACACCTCTGCGCTGATAACTTGGGGGTTGGTGGTCACCCGTGGTGCTCACAAAAGACGGCAAAACCTAGGCATCTACCGGCAACAGGTTTTAAAACCTAACAAAGTCATTATGCGCTGGCTGCCGCATCGAGGCGGAGCCTTGGACTTTCGTGATCACGCCTTGGCGCGGCCAGGAGAGCCGTTTCCGATCGCAGTCGCGCTTGGCGCCGATCCGGCAACGACGCTAGGAGCGGTGACTCCGATTCCGGACACCCTGTCGGAGTATCAGTTTGCCGGGCTACTGCGCGGGGCCAAGACGCAGATCACCCGATGTATCGGCAACGACCTTCAAGTTCCGGCAACCTCGGAGATCGTGCTCGAAGGTTCGATCCACCCCGATAGCAATAGCGCCAGCGGGTATGAGATGGCCCTTGAGGGTCCATTCGGTGACCACACGGGCTACTACAACGAACGTGAGTGGTTCCCGGTGCTGACCATCGACCGCATCACGATGCGGCAAGACCCGATTTATCACTCGACTTACACAGGTAAACCGCCCGATGAGCCGTCGATTCTGGGTGTCGCCCTCAACGAAGTTTTCGTTCCGCTACTTCGGCGCACCTTTCCGGAAATAGTCGACTTCTATTTGCCCGCGGAAGGCTGCAGCTACCGAATGGCGATCGTGTCGATTCGCAAGCAGTACGCCGGACATGCGAAGCGCGTGATGTTCGGCGTCTGGAGTTTTCTGCGCCAGTTTATGTACACCAAGTTCATCATCGTGACGGATGACGATATCGACGTGCGCGATTGGAAGGAGGTTGTCTGGGCCATTACGACGCGGGTCGATCCCGTGCGCGACACACTATTGATCGATAACACTCCCATCGACTATCTTGACTTCGCTTCGCCTGTGGCCGGCCTCGGCGGCAAAATGGGGATCGACGCTACCAATAAGTGGCCGGGCGAGACGCAGCGCACGTGGGGGCGACCTATCGTGATGGACGCCGCTGTTAAGGCAAGGGTTGACCAGATCTGGGACCAACTGGGAATTTAAGAATGGAACGCAAACCGATCCGCCGCGGCGGCATCAAGTCGGCCGGCTACGACCGCAACAATCGAATCCTGGAAATCGAATTCGATAACGGCTCGATCATTCAGCACACCGCTGTCGGCGAGGAGATCGCGCGACGGTTTATCTCCGCTTCGTCACCAGCCAGCGTCTACAAGGACACGATCCAAGAAGAGTTCACCGTCAAGCGCATCAAGTGAAGTCTAGACGAACAACAACGTCGCCAGGCCAAGAAAGATGAATACACCCATGCTGTCGGTTGTAAACGTCAGCAGCACTGAAGAGCCCAACGCGGGATCGCGACCAGCGCGTTCGAGCACGAGCGGCACAAAGGTTCCCACAAGCGCGGCGATCAGCATGTTCAACGTCATCGCTAGCAGCAGCGTAAGTCCGATCAGCCATCCACGTGGACTGTCTAGATAGATCCACCACGCGACTAGACCGGCAATGCTGCCCCAGACGAGGCCATTTAGTCCGGCAATTACAAGTTCCTTCAATATCAACCGACGCGCATTGCCGCCCGTAACGTGACCGAGCGCAAGCGAGCGGATCATCAGCGTCATTGTCTGGTTACCGGAATTGCCGGCAATACCCATGACGATAGTCATCAGCGTCGCCAGCGCAACGACTCTTTCGATCGTCGTTTCAAACGCGCCGATGACACGCGAGGCGAAAAACGCCGTGCCAAGATTTACCGCGAGCCATAGCCACCGGTTGCGCGCCGAATTCCAGACCGAGGCAAAAAGATCTTCGTCCTCGCGCAAGCCGGCCTGCGCCAGCGCCGCGTCCTCGCCTTCCTCTCTGATCACATCGACGACCTCGTCGATCGTCAGCCGTCCTACCAGGCGCCCCGCCTCATCGATAACGGGTGCCGACACGAGGTCATAACGTTCGAAAGCCTGCGCGGCCTCGCTTGTCTCATCCAAAGGCGAAAGCGTCATCAGATCGGTGTTCATCACGTCACCCACCCGAACCTCGGGTTCGTTCAGTAGCAGGCGCTCGAGCGGAAGTCCGCCCTTGAGAATGTCGTGCCGATCGACGACAAAGACCTGATCAGTATGGTTCGGAAGCGCATCAA
>DATEOP010000008.1:0-6791 GCA_035274065.1 Burkholderiaceae bacterium | reverse complement strand
CGCGGCGTTCGACGAATGGGCCGATCGTTATCGCGCCCGCCTGCGCGCGGAGGACTCCAACGACGCCGAACGCGCGCAACAAATGAATCGCGTCAACCCAAAATACATTCTGCGCAATCATCTGGCAGAGGTGGCGATTCGTCGCGCGCGAGGCGATGAAGGCGAACGCGATTTCGGCGAGGTGGCACGGCTACTGAAAGTTCTTCAGCGGCCATACGACGAACAACCGGAGTTTGAGTCGTATGCGCAGGAGCCGCCCGACTGGGCTAAAACGCTGGAATTGTCTTGCTCCTCCTGAGGTGTGACCATGGCAGATGAATCAAAGCTGATCAAATCGAAGGGCGAATGGCGGCAACAACTGTCGCCGGTCGAGTATTCAGTCACCCGCGAAAAGGGAACCGAGCGTGCGTTTACCGGGAAATACTGGGACCACAACGAGGAAGGCATCTACCGCTGCGTGTGCTGCGGCACGCCGCTGTTTGCGTCCGATACCAAATTTGACGCCGGCTGCGGCTGGCCGAGCTACTTCAAGGCACTCGATCCCGCCAATGTGCGCGAAGAGCGCGACACGTCACACGGAATGACGCGTACCGAAATCACCTGCAACGTCTGCGATGCACACTTGGGCCACGTTTTTCCAGATGGGCCGCCTCCGACGGGCTTGCGTTACTGCATCAATTCGGCGTCACTGAAGTTTGAGCCACAGAAGATAGTCAAGACGTGAAGCTGCTCTTCGACCTATTCCCGGTTGCTGCGTTTTTCATCGCGTATCGAATCGGCAAGAGTTTTCCCGAAGAGTCGGCCGCATTCGTCGCTGCATCATTCGGGCCGGTAGCCGTGTCGGCAACGTTTCCGGATATCGTGGCGGTCATCGTCGCAACGACGATCGCCATTGTTGCAACTTTGTTGCAGGTTGGCTGGTTGCTGGCGCGGCGGCAGCAGGTCAAGCCGATGTTGTGGCTCTCGGCGATCCTGATTGTCGCCTTCGGTGGCATGACGATCTGGCTTCAGAACGAGCTGTTCATCAAATGGAAGCCGAGCCTGCTCTATTGGAGCTTTGCGACGATTCTGGTCGGCGGGCGTGTGTTGTTCCGGCGGAACTTGTTGTCTGCGTTGCTCGGCTCCGAGCTGCGATTGCCGGACGGGGTTTGGGATCGGATGCTGTGGCTGTGGGCCGGATTTTTCACGTTGCTCGGCGCAGCGAATTTGTACGTCGCCTATCAGTACACGACCGAGCAGTGGGTCGATTTCAAGACCTTCGGGCTGATCGGATTGACGTTCGCATTCGTTCTCGGTCTCGGCGTTTACCTCGCGCGCCACGTGAAAGAAGTGTCAGATGCCTGAAACCACGGTCGATCAGATTCGAGCTCGGCTTGTGCCGCTCGAGCCGCTGCTGATCGAGCTGCGCGATGACAGCTCCAGTCATGCCGGACACCCCGGCGCGGCAAGTGGCGGCGGCCATTATGAACTGCGCTTGATAAGCGCCCAATTCACGGGGCAATCGAAGGTTGCACGGCATCGCCTCGTGTATCATCTTTTGGGTGATCTAATGCAGCGCGAAATTCATGCGCTCGCAATGAACCTACTGGCTCCCGACGAGGTCGAACGGGCGCCTGTTTCCGGTACCAACGCGGACTTTTCATCCAGTCACTCTTCAGGACACTAGCCTCCTATGGAACGTAGCCGATTAATGCAACGTGCTGCCCTTGTCGCCGCCTTTTCGTTAGCGAGCAGTCTCGCGATAGCGCAAAACGTCGCTGTTGTTAACAACAAGCCAATTTCCAAAGCGCGCGAAGACGCATGGGTTAAAGAATTGACCAAGCAGGGGCAGACCGATTCGCCCGAGTTGCGCAAGCAAGTCAAGGATCGGCTGATTCAGAACGAAATCCTGCTGCAAGAAGCACAACGTCGCGGTGTCGCCGAAAAAGCCGATGTCAAGTTCATGCTCGACGTACAACGGCAGAACACGCTGATTCAGGCGCTGTTGCGTGACGAGGTCGAGAAGACGCCGATCACCGACGCGCAGATAAAGGCCGCTTACGAACAACAGAAAGCAAAAGTGGGCAGCAAGGAGTACCGCGCCCGTCACATCCTCGTTGAAAAAGAGGATGAAGCGAAATCGATCACTGAGCAGTTGAAAAAGGGAGCGAAATTCGAGGACCTGGCAAAGGCGTCGAAGGACACCGGTTCCGCGAAGAATGGCGGCGATCTGGACTGGGCCGCGCCCGATTCCTATGTCAAGCCGTTCTCGGAGGCGTTGACCAAGTTGCAGAAGGGCCAACTTACGGACGCACCTGTCCAGACCCAGTTTGGCTGGCATGTGATCCGGCTCGATGACATTCGCGACACTCAATTTCCTCCGCTAGAGCAAGTCACCCCGCAGATCCGGGAAGGCCTGCAACAACAGCGAGTTCAAGCATTCGTCGAGTCGCTTCGCAAGAACGCCAAAATTCAGTAGTCACCCGCATGGGCACTCTTTGTGCTGCTTTGTGGCACGGCCGCTAATGCGCGGTCGATGATGGTTTAGCCGCACCTGCGGTAAATTTTTCACGACCACAAAGAGGAAATCATGCATACAAGGTTTGTTTCACTCGTGATTGGCGCTGCATTCCTGGGCGCAAGCGCTGCGGCGGGCGCCCAGACATCCGGTCCGAAGCCCGGCGACACCGCCTCGGGTCACGCATCGATGCAGTATCAAATCGACTTTAAGGCGATGGATGCGAACTCCGATGGAATGATTTCGCGCGAGGAGTATGTTAACTATTACGGCGGCCGTTTCGACCGCATGAAGCGAAATGACAAGGGTATGGTCATGATGAATGACGTCAGGATGTGGGACGCCCGCAATAACCCGACGTCCGACGTGGCGACCAAGAACCGTCCAGGCGTTAAGGGTGGGGCAGGTGCGCCGCCAGCCACAGGTGGCGGCTAACCCCTCATGAGCTTCTAGTTTTTTCTAACGAATCGGGCCGCTGCTGTAGCGGCCCGATTTCATTTCGCGGTCAGCCGACGTAGCGCCGGGCATTTCTGAAAATCCGCATCCATGGCGAATCCTCGGCGAGTTGCGTCGGTTGCCATGACATTTGCACGGTGCGGAAGACTCGCTCCGGATGCGGCATCACGATCGTGAAGCGGCCGTCAGCGGTGGTGAACGCGCACTGTCCGCCGGGTGAGCCGTTCGGGTTGTACGGGTAAACATCGGACGGTCGATGCAGCGAGTCCACGTAGTGCATCGCAGTCTTGGCGTTGGCCTGTTGATCGCTACTGTCGAACACCGCACGCCCCTCCCCGTGTGCATTCGCGATTGGGACAACACTGCCTGCCATCCCAGCGAAGAACAGCGACGCCGATGATGTGACCTGCACCTGCACAAGTCTTCCCTCGTATTGTTCCGACGTATTCCGTTCAAAGCGAGGCCAGTCCCGCGCTCCAGGAATCAATGCCTTCAGCCGGCTCATCATCTGGCAGCCATTGCACACACCGAGCGCGAAAGTGTCGGTGCGGCTAAAAAACTCGACGAAGATCTCGGCGAGCTTTGGGTTATGCAGAATGGTTTTCGCCCACCCTCCGCCCGCACCCAGCACATCTCCGTAGGAAAAACCTCCGCACGCGACCAGACCTTTGAAGTCGGTCAATGACTGGCGGCCATCAATCAGGTCCGTCATGTGCACGTCGACCGACGCGAAGCCGGCACGATCGAACGCGTACGCCATCTCGGTCTGGCTGTTGACGCCCTGCTCGCGCAGAATCGCGACTCGCGGGCGATGGCCTGTCGCAATGAACGGCGCGGCAACATCTTCGTTCGGATCGAATGTAAGTGTCATCGACAGGCCGCGATCGTCTGCATCAGTTGCGCGCGCGTATTCCTGGTCAGCGCAATCGGGGTTGTCACGCAATCGTGCGATCCGCCAGGAGGTTTCGCTCCACGCTTTCTGTAGCTCGCTGCGTGGCTTCGACAATAAGGGCTTGGCATCGCACCAGAATTCGATGACATCGGTGGCGTTCGGTTTGCCGATGATCTGGCTCTGCGCCCCGAGTCCGGCAGCTCGCAGCGTGCTCATCACATGGCCTTTGTCGCGATCTCGGATCTGAAGTACTGCGCCAAGCTCCTCGTTAAACAGCACGCTTAGGATCATCTCGCCCCGCCGCACCGCGATTTGCTCGGGCCGGATTTTGAAATCACCTGCGTCCTGCGCGTGCGGGTCGATCGCCAGCACATCGAGATTGACACTGATGCCGACGTGTCCCGCAAAAGCCATTTCGGCAAGCGTTGCGAATAGACCGCCGTCGGAGCGGTCGTGATACGCCAAAAGGAGGCCATCGTTCTGCAGCTTTCGCACCGCGCGGACAAACGCCAACAACTTCCCTGGCTCGTTGACATCGGGCGCCTCGTTACCGATCTGCTGTGTGACCTGCGCCAGAATTGATCCGCCCATTCGATTGCGGCCGGCGCCGAGATCGATCAGTATCAGCAACGTATCGCTGTCAGGATGTAGCTGGGGTGTCAGCGAACGTCGAACATCCGCGACGGGCGCGGCGGCACTGGCAATCAAGGACACGGGCGCGACGACCGTTTTATCGGCATCGCCATCGCTCCAGGTCGTTTTCATCGACAACGAATCCTTGCCGACCGGAATGCTGATGCCCAGCGTCTGGCATAGGTCGCTTGCGGCTTCGACCGCATCGAACAGCTTGGCGTCCTCACCTTCGGAGCCGCACGCCGCCATCCAGTTCGCCGAAATTTTTACTTGCCGCACGTCAACGTCGGCTGCCGCAATATTGGTCAGCGCTTCGCCGATTGCAATGCGTGACGCAGCGGTCGAGTCGATCACGGCAACGGGAGTGCGCTCGCCTATTGCCATCGCCTCGCCTGCGTATCCGTCGAAACTCAGTAGCGTCACCGCGCAATCTGCGACCGGCACTTGCCATGGGCCCACCATCGAGTCGCGCGAATTCATACCGCCAACGGTTCGATCGCCGATGGTGATCAGGAAGGACTTGCTTGCAACGGTGGGATGTCGAAGCACATCGAGCGCGCACTTCTGCAGATCCAAACCGACGCCGTCGAAGGCAGGCAACCGCCGCTCAACGCGAAGCACATCGCGTTGCATGCGGGGCGGCTTGCCAAGCAGCACATTCATCGGCATGTCGACCGCATGGGAACCATCCGGACATTCGATGACGAGCTGTCGATCGTCGGAAATGCAGCCAATCACCGCGTACGGACAGCGCTCGCGGCGTGCCAGCCAATCGAAGGCCGTTAGACGGTCGGGTGCGAGCGCGAGGGCATAGCGTTCCTGCGACTCGTTACACCAGATTTCGAGCGGACTCATGCCGCTTTCCTCGACCGGAATCTTCGATAGCGCGATACGAGCACCGCGCTTGGATTGGTCGGCGAGCTCAGGCATCGCGTTAGACAGCCCGCCAGCGCCTACGTCATGGATCGATAACACCGGATTGTCTGCGCCTAGTGCCCAGCATCGATCGATGAGTTCCTGTGCCCTACGCTGCATTTCAGCATTTCCGCGCTGCACGGAGTCGAAGTCGAGCTGCTCGGTGTTGGCGCCTGCGTCCATGCTCGAGGCCGCACCGCCGCCCAAACCGATGCGCATGCCGGGTCCGCCCAGCTGAACTAAAAGCGCTCCCGGCGGCAGATCGTGCTTTAAGACTTGATCATCCCGGATGTTGCCGATGCCACCCGCGATCATGATTGGCTTGTGATATCCGTAGCGGACGCCGCCGACGTTTTGCTGATAGCTACGAAAATAACCAAGCAGATTCGGACGACCGAACTCGTTGTTAAAAGAGGCCGCTCCGATCGGGCCATCGATCATGATCGATAGCGCATCGGCGATCCGGGTGGGAAATCCCAGGTCCCCCGCGGACTGCCGCATTGAGCGCGTGACGTCGATGTCCTGCTCCCATGCATGTCGCATGTCGGGAATACTCAAATGCGACACCGAAAAACCGCACAAGCCTGCTTTCGGCTTTGCACCACGGCCAGTGGCGCCTTCGTCGCGAATCTCACCGCCTGCACCGGTTGACGCACCCGGGAACGGCGAGATGGCCGTCGGATGGTTATGCGTCTCGACTTTGAAGACTGTATGCGTCAGCTCGTTGCGCGAGCGGTAGTCGATGCCGACAGCACCTGCGGCGTGGTCGCTGTGCGGATAAAACCGCGACGCGATGCGACCTTCGAGCACAGCCGAGTTGTCGCTGTATGCGACCACGGTGCCGTGGGGGGCTGCACGATGCGTCGCGCGGATCATGTCGAACAACGTCGTATCCTTGGCCTCGCGATCGATGGTCCACGTCGCGTTGAAAATCTTGTGACGGCAATGCTCCGAGTTAGCCTGCGCAAACATCATCAGCTCGACGTCTGTCGGATTCCGCTGCATCTGCTTGAACGCGTCGAGCAGATAGTCGATTTCGTCGACCGATAAGGCGAGTCCCATCGCCGCGTTGGCATGCTCGAGTGCAGCGCGACCTTGCGTCAGCAAAGGAAGCGTTTGCATCGGCTTGCCGTCGATTTCGCGGAACACAAGCGCAGGGTCTGCGTCAGGATCGATGACGCTTTCGGTCATGCGATCGTGCAGCAGCGCTGCCACGCGCGCCGTAGCATCGGTAGCCATCGTTCTTCTTCTGAGCCCGATCGTGTAGAGGGTGCCGCGCTCTATGCGCTTAATCGCCGTTAAGCCCGTGTTGCGCGCAATGTCGGTAGCCTTGCTGGCCCATGGTGAAATGGTTCCAAGGCGCGGAACGACTAGAAATGATGCGCCCTTAGGAACATC
>DATEOP010000007.1:0-3172 GCA_035274065.1 Burkholderiaceae bacterium | reverse complement strand
GAACCGTATCCACCTTGCCCGCCGAATTGCGAACCATATCCACCCTGCGAACCGTAGCCTTGTGACCCACCTTGCGAGCCGTAGCCCTGCGAACCATAACCGCCTTGTGAACCGCCTTGCGATCCGCCCTGCGAACCGTAGCCTTGTGAACCGCCTTGCGAGCCGTAGCCTTGTGAACCGCCTTGCGAACCATAACCGCCTTGCGATCCTTGCCAGCCATGCGCGCCCTGCGAGCCGCCGAATTCGCTTTGCGAACCGTAGCCACTTTGCGACCCGTATTCATTTGAGCCACCGCGTTGTCCGGGGTAGCTCGATCCTTCGCGCTCACTGGAGCGCGACCCGTATCGATCTTCGCCGCGTGCCTGCGAGCCACGATCGTCTTGCTGATCGCGCTCTTGGCCGCTTTTTCCTTCGTCTCGTTGTGTCATATTTTTCATCCCTATTCGAAAGTTTTACAGTTGTCTCTACCGTTGCGAAATCCGAACGAATAGACGGCTTTGAAAACCGGCAAACAATATTCCCGCACGCGTTCTTAATCGGCCGAGAAGGTCACCGCCTCGATCTTGTTCCCATCAGGATCAAGGAGAAAGGCACCAAAGTAGTTGGCGTCGTACGTCGGCCGTAACCCAGGGGCGCCGCCGTCGGTGCCGCCGTTCGCTAGCCCAACTCGGTGGAACTCGCGAACCGTCTTTCGGTGATCCGCTCGAAATGCGACATGAACCCCGTTGCCTGCCGAAGCGCTGCGCCCGTCCACCGGTGTCTCGACACTAAATAGAACTGCGGCGGTTCCATAATCCGCCGACTCGCCATCAGCGCTGAGAAGCCGCATTCCAAGAATCTCTAGCACCGGATCGTAAAAGGCACGCGAGCGTTTGATGTCGTTCGTGCCGACGGATACATGGTGAATCATCTAAGAGATCGCTCCGCATCAATTGGCGCTGTGAGAGCAAGACGGGCGCCCGGCGGCACGCGTAACCGGTCGCTCGACCCCAACAGCCCGCTGTTCGTCGCAGCGGCAGCCTCGACACACCCAGCAAGCGGCGTCGGTGGGCTATCGTCAATCCATGTCGAAGTCCGTCGTTTCCGCAAAGCCCCATCCTCTCGGTCTGATGTTCGGATGGAAGCGTTTGGCATTCACTCTTGCCACCGCGATTCCGCTCGGCCTGTTGCTCAGCATCCCGTCCTCATCACCGATGACGGTCGTCGTGGCGCGCAGCATTCTCGTCGCGTTGATTGCAATGATTGCCTTTGGACTGACCGAACGCTGGCCGGCGCGTTTGCCCGGCTGGCTCGCACGCTGGGTATTGCAATTGATTGCGGTCGTGGTCGCAGTCCCACTCGGCGCACTGTTTGCGTACTGGGTGACGCTCGGGGGCAATCCGCAGTTCGGTCAGAACCAGGCACGCCTGGTCGGCTACATGAGCCTGACCGTGCTCGGAATCATGGTGGCGCTCTGGATCGCGTTGGGCGCAATGGTCCGACAACGCGACGAACTGTCGCGCAACCAGGCACTGGCATTCGAACTCGAACGTAGCGAACTAGCACGTCAAGCACTCGACACGCGGATGCATCTTCTGCAGGCGCAGGTGCAGCCGCACTTTCTATTCAACACACTGGCCAACGTGCAAGCGCTGGTCGAAACGGGATCGCCGCGGGCGTCAAAGGTCCTCGATAGTCTGATCGCGTACTTGCGCGCCGCGGTGCCGCGCTTGCACGATCCGACAACGACCCTCGGCCAGGAGGTTGAGTTGGCGCGCGCCTATCTGGAACTGATGCACATGCGGATGCCAGACCGCCTGCAATTCTCGCTGCACGCCGATGCAGAAGCGCTCAACCTCCGCTGTCCGCCAATGACATTGCTGACGCTGGTGGAAAACGCCGTGCGTCACGGTATCGATCCGAGCGAGGAGGGCGGCCGCATCGAGGTCAGCGTGACGGTGCACGAAAATCGCTGTCATGTGCGCGTCACCGACACGGGAGTAGGGCTGCGAGGCGGGCGTGACGGACTCGGCACCGGTCTGTCGGCCTTGCGAGAGCGTCTGCAACTCGTCTTTGGTCCGGAAGCGCAGCTCAGTTTATCGGCGCAGCAAACCGGCGGCGTAAGCGCGGCACTGTCCTTTCCCGCGCAACCGTCAAGCGCATGACAACGCGCCGACCCACTGCGCTGATTGCAGACGACGAACCATTGTTGCGCGACAAGCTCGGTCGTCAGCTTGCCGAAGCATGGCCCGACCTGGACGTGATCGCTCGAGCTCGCAACGGACGCGAGGCCGTTGATCATTTCGAGGCGCAGCAACCCGACATCTGTTTTCTGGATGTTCACATGCCCGGACTTACGGGTGTTCAGGCCGCGCGTCTGATCGGCCGCCGCGCACACGTTGTATTCGTGACAGCCTTCGATCAGTACGCAGTCCAGGCGTTTGCGGAGGGTGCGCTTGATTATCTTGTGAAGCCCGTTGAGGCGACTCGATTGGCCGACACCGTGGCGCGCTTGCAAGAGCGGTTACGAAGCGCGCAGCCCGCACTGAATACCGAAACGCTGTTGCAGCAGCTTGCCGCCAAGCTGAAGCAGGATGTGCCGGCCGTACCGTTGCACTGGATCCGCGCCACCGTTGGGCAATCGTTGCGGTTGTTTGCGGTCGATGAGATTGACTTCCTGCGATCTGACGAGAAGTACACGCTGATTGCATGGCGCGGCGACGAGGGCAAGCCAAGCGAGGCGCTGATTCGTACACCGTTAAAGGAATTGGTGGCGCAGCTCGACCCGATTCAGTTCGCGCAAGTACATCGCTCTGTCGTCGTCAATCTGCGCGCGATCAGCCATGTGAAGCGCGGCCTGAATGAGACGGCAGATATTCATCTAAAAGGCCGCGACGAAGTACTTCCTGTCAGCCGTGGTTATGTGCACTTGTTCCGTCAGATGTAATACGGCCAACGTCAGCGGATCATCGGCCATACGGCGGCACCTACTGCAATCAACGCGGCGACGATTGCTATCCAGCGGCTGATCAGCGCCTCGTGCGCACTTCGCTGCGCTGCCAGTGCGGCTTGTTCTGCGGAAGTCAACGCGCGGCCGCGCCGGTCCTCGAGACCCAGCTTCTCCGCGATTTTCAGTTCTTCGCGCTCCACATAACGAATTGCAGTGCGAATCGACTGCGCGTCGCTTCCAAAC
>DATEOP010000006.1:0-15104 GCA_035274065.1 Burkholderiaceae bacterium | reverse complement strand
TTACCCGGGCAACTGGGAATTCAATGTGCGCGCGATCTACGACGCCAAGGACGAAACGACGATCACACGGCAGATGTATTTTCATTATGACTATCTGAACGAGCAATTAAAAAAGACCGCGCGCAACCGTGCCGATCTGGCTGGTGTTTTCGTAGTCGGAATCGAAGATGGCCCATCTGCACCCGATATCTCCCGCTCGATCGATGAACAGTTCAAGAACTCGCTGGCGGAGACGCTGACCGAGACGGAGAAAGCGTTCACGCTGAGTTTCGTGGCAATGGTCGAGACGATCATCACAGCAATCGAAGGGGTCAGCTATGTAGTGATCCTGATCATCATGGCGGTGGCGGCCAACACGATGGCAATGACGGCGCGCGAGCGGCTGTCCGAATACGCAACGCTCAAGGCGCTGGGATTCAAACCCGCCAAGGTGGCGGCGATGATCATGGGAGAAGCGATCTTGCTTGCGTTTGTCGGCGCCGGAATAGGCATGTTGCTGACTCCGCTGGTCGTGCAGATGTTTCACTCCCTGACGATCGGCGTCTTTGCGAAGATGCCGCTGGTGGCCCATACGTTCTACCTACAGGCAGCCTGCGCGGTCGCCGTTGGGGTGGTTGCCGGCATTGTTCCGGCCGTTCGCGCCGCGCGGGTCAAGATTGTCGACGGCCTGCGGCACATTGGTTAAGGCGGCGGTGCGCGTTCCTTTCAGCTACATACGACGCAACCTGTGGGTGCGCAAGTTGACCACTGCGCTTACCGCGGGCGGCATGGCGCTTGTCGTTTTCGTATTTGCTGCGGTGCTGATGCTCGACGCTGGTTTAAAGGCGACGTTAGTGGCAACGGGCTCGCCGGAAAACGTGGTGCTGATTCGGCAGGGGAGCCAAACCGAAGTGCAAAGTGGAGTCTTTCGCGATCAGGCGGCGTTGATCGAAACTTCGCCCGAGATTGCGCGTGGTGCGGACGGGCAGCCACTGGTGTCGAAAGAAGTGGTCGTGCTCAATTCACTTCCGAAGATTAGCGATCCCAACAAGCGCAGCAATGTAGTGGTGCGAGGCCTGCCAGAGATGGGCAAAACGTTGCGTCCGCAGGTGCGAATTGTCGAGGGCCGCATGTTTCGCCCAGGGTCGTCCGAAATCGTCGTCGGCAGTTCGGTTGCGCGCGGGTTTGCCGGAGTCGAAATTGGTCAGCAGTTGTCGTTTGCTGGCAGGCAGTGGACCGTGGTCGGCGTATTGGACGGGGGCAAGACCGCGTTCGACTCCGAAATCTGGGGCGATATCGAGCAAATGATGCAAGCCTTTCGCCGACTGACGTATTCCTCGGTGATTGCAAAGCTTGCATCGCCTTCATCGCTTGCGGCGCTGAAGTCGAGACTTGACAACGATCCGCGGCTGAAGGTCGACGTCAAGCCGGAGGCGCAGTTTTACGCCGACCAGTCCGCCAGTTTGTCGACCTTCATCACGATTCTCGGCATGGCGCTGTCGGTGATCTTTTCGATCGGCGCGATGATCGGCGCAGCGATCACGATGTATTCAGCGGTCGCCACTCGCACTGCTGAGATTGGGACGCTGCGTGCGCTCGGATTTACCCGCGCATCGATACTGCTGGCGTTTCTGATCGAGGCGCTCCTGTTGGCGCTGGTGGGCGGGGCGTTTGGCTTGATCGCCGCCAGCTTTCTGACGGCGATTACGGTTTCGACGACCAATTTTCAGTCGTTCTCCGAGTTGGCGTTTGCTTTCACGTTGACTCCCAATATCGTCATCTACGCACTGGTTTTTTCGATGGTGATGGGATTCGTCGGTGGGTTCCTGCCGGCGATTAAGGCGAGCCGGATGAAAATCGTCGACGCGTTGCGCGCCGATTAGTGCAACCAATCAAGCGGCGACGCCGAGCGGCACGATTGCCGGCAGTGTCACCAACCACTTAAATGGGCGCGGCACATTCACGTTAAATGTGGATGACGAAACCATGTCGGGCGAGGCGACTCGAGCCGGTGGTCCAATGCGCGCACCGGTGTTGCGAGTGCCCACGGCGCGCGAGTTTCTTATGCCAATTGCCGCTTCACAATGAACACGGCGGCCGAGGCCACGGGCACTTGCACGTTTTCCAATGGTGCCCAATACCAGTTCCATATTGGCACCTGACAACGGGTTATCCTTGAGTGCGTTCGGGCAAACCGAGCATCAGTGAGAGCTCAAGGAGACTGCATGAAACGACGCGACTTTTCGATCGCTGCTACTGCTGCGGTGGCGGCGACGCAATTTGGCCTGCTGCGTAGCGCAAGTGCGCAGCAGCTTGGCACCGTGAAAATGATGATCCCGGCCAATCCCGGCGGTGGCTGGGATCAAACCGGGCGCGCATTGGCGTCGGCGATGCAAAGCGCAAAGACCGTCGGTTCGGTGCAGTTCGACAACAAGGGCGGCGCCGCTGGCACGATCGGGCTCGCGCAGTTCGTCAACAGCTCCAAGGGCGATCCGAATGCTTTGATGATGGGCGGCATGGTCATGGTCGGCGGCATTTTGTTGAACAAGTCGCCGGTCGATCTGTCGATGGTCACGCCGATCGCGCGACTGACGAGCGAGTACGTGGTCATCGTCGTGCCAGCCAGCTCACCGCACAAGACGATGAGTGATCTGGTCAAGGCGTTTAAGGCTGACCCCGGCAAGGTTTCTTGGGGCGGCGGTTCGGCGGGTGGCACCGACCATATCCTTGTTGGATTGATTGCCAAAGCGGTCGGCGGCGATCCGAGCAAGGTCAATTACGTTCCTTTCAAGGGTGGTGGCGAGGCGATCTCCGCGATCGTGGGCGGCCATGTCACGGCCGGTGTATCCGGTCTTGGCGAATTTGCAGAACAAATCAAGGCGGGCCGGATGCGTGCGTTGGCCGTATCGTCGCCTGCCCCAATCGACAATATCCCGACCCTGAAAGATCAAGGCATCGATGTCGTCTTGGGCAACTGGCGCGGCGTATTTGCCGCACCCGGCATTAGTACCGCGCAACGCGACGCGCTAGTAGCTGCAGTCAAGACCGCAACCGAGTCGCCCGCATGGAAAGATTCGTTGGCCAAGTTTGGATGGGATCCCTGGTTTCTGGGTGGCGATCAATACAAAGCGTTCATCGACGAAGACGTCAAGCGTATTAGCTCGATCATCGACTCGCTCGGCCTTAGAAAGTAGGCATGACGCGTAGCGCCGCTGGCGCACGCACCGAGCTTGTCTTGTCGGCTGGGGTATTGGCGCTCGGCTCGTTCGCACTTGTCACCGCGCTTCGGTTGCCGTCGACCGGCGGCTATTCCGGCATTGGGCCTAACGCGATACCGATCGCGGTGGCCGCGGGATTGGCCGCCCTCGGTATCTGGCTGTTAATCGAAGCGATGACGGGCGGCTGGCGCGCACGGACCTCGGACGATCCGGGCGAGCGCGGCGAGCACGCGTTTCACGCGCCGGCGTTTGGGTGGGTGACTGCTGGGCTGTTTGCTCAGATGGCGTTAATACACACCGCTGGCTTCGTACTGGCTGCGGCTGTTCTATTTGCTGCGGTGGCGCGCGGGTTTGGCAGCACGCGGCCCGTGCGGGATGGTGCGATCGGCCTTGTGCTGGGGCTTGCTGTATTCCTGTTCTTCGTCAAGTTTCTCAACGTCGGATTGCCCGCAGGCTGGCTGACGCCGTTGTTGGGTGGCGCAGGCATATGACCGAGACGATGAACGCGCTGCTAAGCGGGTTCGCTGTTGCGCTTACGCCCACCAACCTGCTGTGGGGATTCGTCGGCGTCACCTTGGGCACGGCTGTGGGGGTGCTACCGGGCGTCGGCCCAGCGCTAACGGTCGCGATGTTGCTGCCTTTGACGGTGAAGCTCGACCCGACCGGCGCGCTGATCATGTTCGCCGGAATCTACTACGGCGCCATGTACGGTGGCTCGACCACGACCATCCTGTTGAACACGCCCGGCGAGTCGGCTTCGATTGCGACTGCGTTGGAAGGCAACAAGATGGCAAAGCGCGGGCGCGCTGGTCCGGCACTGGCGACCTCGGCGATCGGGTCGTTTGTCGCAGGCACGATCTCGGTCGTGCTGTTGACGCTGCTTGCGCCTGTCGTCGTGGAAATCGCGCTGCGCTTTAGCCCGGCTGACTACTTTGCGCTAATGGTGTTCGCATTCGTGACCGTTGCAGCGGTGCTCGGTAGCTCGACCGTGCGCGGATTGACCACGCTCTTCATAGGACTCCTGCTCGGGCTTGTTGGCATCGATGAAACGACCGGGCAGATGCGATTCGCGTTCGGCGTCCCCGAACTCCTGGATGGCATCGACGTCGTGGTTCTAGCGGTCGGTTTGTTTGCGGTCGGCGAGGCGCTGTATGGCGCGGCATACCAGAGCCGCGTAAAGGAAAAGCTCGAACACATGTCGGGCTCGCTGATGATGACGCGCGATGATTGGCGGCGCTCTTGGCCCGCGTGGCTGCGCGCGACCGGCATCGGGTTTCCATTTGGCACGATTCCCGCAGGGGGTGCGGAGATTCCGACGTTTCTTTCGTACGCGGTCGAGAAAAAATTCTCGAAGCATCCGGAGGAGTTCGGTCACGGTGCGATCGAAGGTGTCGCAGGCCCGGAAGCGGCCAACAATGCTTCCTCTACGGGCGTCCTGGTGCCACTGCTGACGCTGGGAATTCCGACCTCTGCAACGGCTGCCATTCTGTTAGCAGCGTTTCAAAATTACGGCATTCAACCCGGCCCGCTGCTGTTTCAGACGCAGGGAGCGCTGGTCTGGGGCCTTATCGCGAGTTTGTATATCGGTAATGTTCTGTTGTTGATCCTTAACCTGCCGTTGATCGGTCTCTGGGTGAAGGTTCTCGAGATTCCTAAACCATGGCTCTACGGCGGTATTCTGATTTTTGCGACACTGGGTGCGTACAGCTTGCATCAGTCGGTGATTGATCTCGTGACGCTTTATGTCTTCGGACTGCTTGGCTTTGCGATGCGGCGCTGGGGATTTCCTGTTGCTCCGGCAGTGATCGGATTGATTCTTGGACCGCTGGCCGAGACACAGTTTCGCCGCGCGTTATCGATCAGCCAGGGTGACGCAAGCGTGTTTTTCACGTCGCCCATCTCGGCGTCGCTGCTGGCGCTTACCGTTGCTTTGATTGTCGTACCGTGGGTCGTGCGAGTCGTGCGACGCAGGACTCGACAGCCGGCATGAGTGATTTGGAACCGCCGCGAGGCGGTGATGCAAGCGCCGCGCCCCGCGCGGCGTTTTCATTCGTACGCGCGCTGGGGGCAATTATCGTCGCGCTGATCGGCGCAATGGTGTGTGTTTACCTGCGAACACCGCTGCCTTGGCTGTTGGGTCCGCTGATCGCCGTCGCCGCCGTGAGCATGGCCAACGGTCGGATTAGCGAGCCTCCGCTGGCCCGCGAAGGTGGGCAATGGGCGATCGGCGTTGCATTGGGCTTGTATTTTTCGCCCGAGGTCGTGCGCGAGATCGTGCGGCTTTCGCCTTGGATTGTGCTAACGGTCGCCTTCTCGATCATGCTCGGTTGGTTAGGCGCATGGCTGCTGCGCAAAGCAGTACGAGTCGACGCACCGACGTCGTTCTTCGCGATGGCAATCGGCGGCGCGCCAGAAATGGCCGCTCAGGCGCAGCGCAATGGCGGCCAAGTCGATCGGGTGGCCGCGGCGCACGCCCTTCGCATCATGCTGGTCGTACTGATCGTTCCGTTCGCGTTCAATGCGATGAACGTCCATGGGCTCCATCCGTACGCGCCGTTGGCACGAACGTTTTCGTGGACTGGCTTCATCGTGCTGGTTGCGATAACCATGGCAGCGGCCGCAATCATGGAGCGGTTCAAGTCTCCCAATGCCTGGATGATCGGACCGTTGCTTGCGGCGGCGCTGATTACCGCGACCGGGCATAGTTTTTCTACGTTTCCATCTGTGGTCATTAACGCCGGCCAGTTGCTGATAGGGATTTCGCTAGGGTCGCGGTTCACTCCCGAGTTTTTTGCCGCTGCTCCCCGCTTCTTGTCGGCGGTGGTTGCAATCTCGATGTTGTACATGCTGCTCGCGGCGGCATTCGCGGCGCTGCTCGCACTCGGTTCCGGGTTGCCCTGGCCCACCGCGACCATCGCAACCACGCCAGGGGGTATCGGTGAGATGGCGCTAACCGCGCAGGCGCTCGAACTTGGTGTGCCGATCGTGACAGCGTTTCACACGATTCGGCTGCTTGCGCTGTTGCTGACGGTGGGCGCAATGTATCGGGGTTGGAAAAAGTGGACAGTCCGCAGTGGACGTTAAAACAGGTCCAAAGCATATGGCGCCTATGTCGGTGCCGGTACTCGAGCTCGCACCGCTGGTAGCCGCGGCAAAGCACGACGCCGGTGAATTCCTGCAGGCGGTCATCGAGTCAAAGGCAAGTCTGACGCGGTGGATGCCGTGGTGTCATGCCGACTACGGCCCGGACGATGTAGACCGTTGGTTCGAAACCGCGGATCAAATGTGGGCTAATCAAACGGCATTTCCGATGCTGATTCGCCGCAAGAGCGACGGATCGCTTCTCGGCGGCGCGGGGCTGCACGACGTTTTGCTGTACGGCAAGCGAGAAGCAGAACTTGGCTACTGGGTGCGCAAGAGTGCGCGCGGAAACGGTGTGGCCAGCACAGCCATCCGCGCGATCGCAGCGTTTGCGTTCAATGAATTGAAACTGGTGCGCGCATCGATGCGCATTCGCCTGGATAACACGTCGAGCCGTCGCGCGGCGGAGCGCGCCGGCGCCACTTTCGAAGGGGTAACGCGGCACGGAATCGTGCACGGCGAGGCTCGCTTCGACGCAGCTCATTATTCGTTGCTGCCGGCCGATCTGACGCGGCACTGGTCGCCGTAACGCCGACCGCGCGGCTAGCTTTTTGAGAATTGCTGGTGTAGCGTCAAATTGCAGTCGACCTTGCTGTGGATCGCTCCATTAAGTCGTTTGATGAATTCGAAAGCCAATGCCTGCGGGCTTGTGACGCTAATCGTCGCTCTCGTCCTGTCGAAGTCTGTCCTCGTCTGCTGGAAACTCCACGGCCATCAAGAGCGCTTCCCGTGTATTTCGAATGGGATAATTTTGGAGTAACGAAATGCCGACAGGCACAGTGAAATGGTTTAACGAAACGAAAGGCTTTGGCTTCATCAAGCCGGACGACGGCGGTGCTGATTTATTCGCCCACTACAGCGGCATCAAGGCCAAGGGATTTCGCACATTGAAAGAAAATCAAAAGGTCGAATACCAAGTGCAGCAGGGTCAGAAGGGCCCGCAGGCGGTAGAAATCGACATCGTCGCTTAACTCCAGCCAACTGCCTCGTTGCATGGCTGCCCAAAGGGCGCCAGCCTCCTGCACGGCATGCGTGGCCGCCTGGGGCCGACGGGCTAGAATGTCCGGCCCAGCGTTTGCAACGGACAACGAGCGCTTCGCGATGACGAAGTGACGATGGAGGCAGACAATGAGCGCAGTGCTTTCCGGAGCGGTAACAGCTCCGTCATACGTCAAAAACAAGAAGCTGAAAGCCTGGGTAACTGATGTCGCGCGCTTGACACGGCCGGCCCGGATTGTCTGGTGCGACGGGTCGCAGCAGGAATACGACCGCTTATGCGACGAGCTCGTAGCAGCGGGCACTTTTCGAAGGCTGAACGCCGCCAGGCGGCCCGGCAGTTTTCTGGCACTTTCCGATCCGCTCGACGTCGCTCGCGTCGAAGACCGCACCTTTATCTGCAGTGAGACCAAGGACGACGCGGGCCCAACCAATCACTGGGTCGATCCGGGCCAGATGCGGGCTACGTTAAATGGTCTTTTTGCCGGCTCGATGCAGGGCCGGACGATGTACGTGATTCCCTTCTCGATGGGGCCTTTGGGCAGCCCGATTTCTCAAATCGGCGTCGAAATTTCGGACAGCGCATACGTCGTCGTCAATATGCGAATGATGACGCGTATGGGGCGTGCGGTCGTCGAGGCGCTCGGCACCGACGGTGAATTTGTGCCATGCGTGCATTCCGTGGGCAAGCCGTTGGCGCCGGGTGAGCAAGACGTCGCTTGGCCTTGCAACGCGACCAAATACATCGTTCATTTTCCGCAGACACGCGAGATCTGGTCATACGGATCCGGCTATGGTGGAAATGCATTGCTCGGCAAGAAGTGCCTCGCACTGCGCATTGCGTCGAGTATGGCCAGGAACGCCGCGCAAACGGATGGACTCGGCTGGCTTGCCGAACACATGCTCGTTCTTGGCGTGACGTCGCCGCAAGGCAAGAAATATCACATTGGGGCCGCGTTTCCGTCGGCGTGCGGTAAGACCAATTTTGCGATGCTGATCCCACCCGCTGCGTTTGCGGGCTGGACCGTTACGACCGTCGGTGAGGACATTGCGTGGATCAAGCCGGGCAAGGATGGCCGCCTGTATGCAATCAATCCTGAAGCGGGCTTTTTCGGAGTTGCGCCTGGCACTTCGGAAAAAACCAACCGCAATGCGATGGCCACACTGCGTGAGGACGTGATCTTCACCAACGTAGCCCTCACCGACGACGGCGACGTGTGGTGGGAGGGCATGGGGTCCGCACCCGCGCATCTGATCGACTGGCAGGGAAGAGATTGGACGCCGAAGGACGGCGAAGCGGGGCGTAAGGCCGCGCACCCTAACGCGAGGTTCACCGTGGCCGCGGCACAGTGCCCGGCTATCGACGACGACTGGGACAATCCGAATGGCGTGCCGCTCGATGCCTTTCTTTTTGGCGGCCGTCGTTCAACGACCGTGCCTCTGGTGACCGAGGCGCGCAACTGGGTCGAAGGCGTCTACATGGCTGCAACGATGGGCTCGGAAACGACCGCGGCGCAGGCGGGCGCGCAAGGTGTGTTGCGCCGTGATCCATTCGCGATGCTGCCCTTTTGCGGCTACAACATGGGCGATTACTTCGCGCACTGGCTCGCGCTCGGCGCACGACTTGCAGCGAGTGGCGCAACGCTACCCAAGATCTTTACCGTCAATTGGTTTAGGACTGGCGACGACGGCAAGTTTGTCTGGCCTGGTTTCGGCGAGAACATGCGAGTACTCAAATGGATCGTTGATCGCGTCGACGGCAAGGCTTTCGGGACCGAGCACGTCTTTGGCGTATCACCGCGTTATGAAGACATGGAGTGGCAGGGTTTAGAGTTTTCGCGCGCGAAGTTCGACGCCATTACGTCGATTAACCTCGATGACTGGCGCAAGGAGATCCAGGCGCACAGCGAGTTGTTCGACAGACTCGCGGGTCGCTTGCCATCTGAACTCGAAAACACGCGGCTCAATTTTGCACAACGGTTAAATCAATAAGCACTAGCGCGCCCGAGTAGAAGCACGGGGATCATTGTCCTTGCCACCCCCAGGGTTTTTAAAGATACTCGCGCTTCTCGATGAGTACGCCCGATGTCATCCTCGAAACCCGCGGCCTCACGAAGGAGTTCAAGGGCTTTATAGCGGTTGATAACGTCAACTTGAAGGTCCAGCGCGGCACAATCCACGCATTGATTGGACCGAACGGCGCGGGCAAGACGACCTGCTTCAACCTGTTGACGAAATTTCTGACGCCGACACGCGGGCAAATACTTTTCAATGGCACCGATATCACCGGCGACTCGCCGGTTCATATCGCACGCCGCGGGATCGTGCGTTCGTTTCAGATCTCATCGGTGTTTCCGCACCTGACGGTGCTCGAGAATGTGCGGATCGCCCTGCAACGCGCGACAGATCAATCGTTTCGCTTCTGGCGCAGCGAAAAGGTGCTGCACTCAATGAATGGGCGCGCGCTCGAGTTGCTGGATCAGGTGGACCTCGGCTCGTTCGCTCACGTCGAGACAGTGTCGCTTCCCTACGGTCGCAAGCGTGCACTAGAAATCGCTACGACGCTGGCGACCGAACCCAAGTTGATGTTGCTTGACGAGCCCACGCAGGGGATGGGACATGAGGACGTTGCACGCGTGACCGAACTGATCAAGCGTGTCGCTGCCGGACGTACCGTGATGATGGTCGAGCACAACATGAGTGTCGTTTCGGGTATTTCGGACCGCATTACGGTCCTTGCGCGTGGTGCGCTGCTCGCGGAGGGGCCGTACGAAGAGGTCTCGAACAACCCCGCGGTCAAGGAAGCCTATATGGGCACCGCACAGGCGCAACTCGAAGGGATCGGTCACTAGACGTGCCATGACGGCCGCCCTTGAAATCAGAAACCTGCACGCCTGGTACGGCGAGTCACACATCCTGCACGGCGTGGACTTGGCTGTCGAAAAGGGCGAAGTTGTGACCTTGCTGGGGCGTAACGGCGCCGGTCGCACAACGACGATGCGGTCGATTCTGGGACTAACAGGCGCGCGCAAAGGTTCGATCCAGATTGACGGCACCGAAACGATCGGACTGCATACCTACCGGATCGCGCATCTTGGTATTGGCTACTGCCCTGAGGAGCGAGGCATCTTTGCAAGCCTGTCCTGTGAAGAAAATCTGATGCTGCCGCCACCGGTGGGTGTCACTGGCGCCAACGGTAAAGGAGGCATGAGCGTCGACGAAATCTATGCGATGTTCCCGAACCTGAAAGAGCGCGCCAAATCTCAGGGTTCTCGCCTATCTGGCGGAGAGCAGCAGATGCTCGCCGTGGCGCGCATACTGCGCACCGGGGCGCATCTGTTATTACTGGATGAAATCTCAGAAGGCCTGGCGCCGGTCATTGTCAACAAACTGGCGGAGATGATCCGGACTCTGAAAGCCAAGGGTTACACCATCGTGATGGTCGAACAGAACTTCCGCTTTGCGGCGCCTCTGGCCGATCGTTTTTATGTCATGGAGCACGGCACTATCGTCGAGTCATTCGCCGCCGCCGAGCTGCGCGCGAAGGAAGCGACATTGCACGAGCTTCTTGGAGTTTGACCACGCAGTTTTTTTACTCGCTAGACACAAGGAGACGTATGAGACTTAACAAGATATGCGCTGCATTCGCGGCGTGTGGGCTGGCCTTTGGAATGTCTGCCGCCAGTGCGCAAAAACTTTCGGGCGACAAGATTGTGATTGGGTTTGTTACTGACATGTCATCGTTGTATTCCGACATCGACGGCCCCGGCGGGGTCGAGGCGATAAGGATGGCGATCGCAGACATGCAGAAGGAATTTCCGGGCAAGAAGATCGAGCTCGTTACTGCCGATCATCAGAACAAGGCGGATATCGCGTCGGCCAAAGTGCGCGAGTGGATCGACCAAGGCGGCGCCGACGTGATCATCGGCGGCACCAATTCGTCGACCGCATTAGCAAGCGCAAAGATCGCCGCCGAGAAGAAGAGGCCGTACATCCAAGTGGGTGCAGCAAGCTCACGGCTCACCAACGAGGACTGCACGCCGTATACCGTGCACTACGCGTACGACACGATTGCGCTCGCCAATGGCACGGGCGCCGCCGTCGTCAAGAGCGGAGGCAAGAGCTGGTTCTTCCTGACCGCTGATTACGCGTTTGGCCACTCGCTCGAAAAGGACACCGGCGACGTGGTGAAAGCAGCGGGCGGCACCGTGGTCGGCGCAGTGCGTCATCCCCTCTCGGCATCTGATTTCTCTTCGTTCCTGCTGCAGGCTCAAAACAGCAAGGCTCAGATTCTCGGGCTGGCAAACGCGGGTGGCGACACGATCAACTCGATCAAGGCAGCGAACGAGTTTGGCGTCACGAAGAATATGAAGCTGGCCGGACTGCTGATGTTCATCAACGACATTCACAGCCTCGGATTGCCGACCACTCAGGGCATGTACTTGACCGACGGCTGGTACTGGAACCAATCGCCAGAATCGCGCGCTTGGGCACGCAGGTTTTTTGACAAGATGAAGCGCATGCCGTCGATGCTGCAAGCAGGCGACTATTCGGCGGTAACCCAGTACCTGACCGCCGTAAAGGCAGCGGGCACCGATGACGCCGATGCGGTGATGGCACAGCTGAAGAAGCAGAAGATCAACGACATGTTTGCCAAAGGCGGTTACATCCGTCCCGACGGCCGCATGATTCACGAGATGTATCTGATGCAAGTGAAGACCCCGGCCGAATCCAAAGAGCCGTGGGACTATTTCAAGGTTGCACAGGTGATTCCGGGAGAACAGGCGTATCAATCACTCGCGAATTCGAAGTGCCCGTTGATTACTAAGAAATAACGCGTGTTGCCCGGGCGCGCTCGTCGCCCGGCGTTTTCCGAGTCCTCAGTGGAGATATTCGGCCGTCCATTGCCTGCGTTGTTGAGCCAGCTGCTGCTCGGGCTGGTCAACGGCTCTTTTTACGCCATCTTGTCCCTCGGACTGGCGGTGATTTTCGGTTTGCTCAACGTGATTAATTTTGCGCATGGCGCCCTCTACATGATGGGTGCAATCTTTGCGTGGATGGGCCTGACGTATTTCGGCCTCAACTATTGGGTGATGCTGATAGTGGCGCCGCTTATGGTGGGTATCTTCGGCATCCTGATCGAGCGGTTGCTGCTCAGGCATTTGTACAAGCTCGATCATCTGTACGGGCTGCTGCTGACCTTTGGGTTGACGCTGCTGATTGAGGGATTTTTTCGCTCGTTCTACGGGGTATCGGGCTTGCCCTATTCGGTACCGGAGCAGCTTGCCGGGGCCACCAATCTGGGCTTCATGATCTTGCCCAACTATCGAGCCTGGGTGGTGTTGGCTTCATTGGTCGTTTGTTTCGGGACGTGGTACGTCATCGAGCGCACCAAACTTGGCGCACTGCTGCGTGCGGGGACCGAGAATCCGAAACTGACGGAAGCGTTTGGCGTCAATGTGCCGCTAATGGTGACTCTCACCTACGGCTTCGGGGTGGCGCTCGCTGCCTTTGCCGGTGTATTGGCAGCGCCGATTTTGCAGGTGCAACCTCTAATGGGCAGCAATCTGATCATTGTTGTGTTTGCGGTGGTCGTGATCGGTGGGATGGGATCAATCATGGGATCGATTCTCACTGGGCTCGGTCTCGGCGTCATCGAAGGTTTCACTCGCGTTTTTTATCCAGAAGCGTCAGCGACTGTAGTGTTCGTCATTATGGTGATCGTGCTGCTGCTGCGTCCCGCCGGCCTTTTCGGCAAGGAAAAGTAGGTGAGGCTGTAGTGAAACTAGATAAAGAGTTCGCCGTTTACCTGGCGCTGTTAGTGCTGGTTGCGCTGCTGCCGATGCTCGGTGCATATCCAGTGTTCGTGATGAAAGTGATGCTGTACGCGTTGTTCGCATGTGCATTCAATCTGTTGATTGGGTACACCGGGTTACTTTCATTCGGCCATGCCGCGTTTCTAGGCGGCGCTGCGTACGTAACCGGGCACGCGTTAAAAGTCTGGGGCGTGCCGACTGAAGTCGGGTTGCTGCTGGGGGTTCTTGCCGGTGCTGCACTTGGACTGGTGATGGGTGTGCTTGCAATCCGCCGCAGCGGCATTTATTTCTCCATGATCACGCTCGCATTGGCGCAGATGCTTTATTTCTTTTTTCTGCAGGCCCCGTTTACCTACGGCGAGGACGGCTTGCAAAGCGTGCCTCGCGGCACGCTGCTCGGCGTCATCGATTTGAGAAGCGATCTCACGATGTATTACGTCATCCTCTTCATCTTTGTGCTGTCGTTTCTGTTGATCTTTCGCACCGTACATTCTCCGTTCGGGCAAGTGTTAAAGGCGATCCGCGAAAACGAGGTGCGTGCCACGTCGCTTGGTTACGACGTCGCGCGCTTCAAATTGCTTGCGTTTGTGTTGTCGGCCGCGCTCGCAGGATTGGCAGGCGCCAGCAAAACGCTAGTCCTTGGCTTCGCTACGTTGACTGATGCCCACTGGACAACGTCCGGACTGGTCATTCTGATGGTGTTGGTGGGGGGTATGGGCACGATGCTAGGTCCCATCCTCGGGGCAGTAATCGTGGTTGCGCTCGAAAACAAGGTCGGCAATATCGGCGCCTTTATTGGTCGTGCTACCGGGATCGAGTGGTTCAACGGATTGGGTGAGTCAGTGACGATCGTCATTGGCCTTATCTTCGTCCTCTGTGTGATGGCATTTCGACGCGGTATCGTTGGCGAGTTTCAGGCGTGGTGGTTGCGCCGTCGCGCGCCTCTGGAAGTCGCCACCTAATCGACGCTCGCGTGTTCGCGGCGGGCCGCCGCAAGAGTCGGCAAGCAGGGCGTTATCACCTCTTATCGGCTAAACGGAGTCTGTAAAGGCGCCATCTGTGTCGATACAATCGATTGATCCGGGCTTCGGCCCCGCTCGATCAGCGCTTGCCGCATCGGTCATAAAACGCATGGCGTTAAACGTTTCGATGATGTATCGGCGCACCGACCGTGGCGTGCGCGAGGTCTACGAGAAGTCGCATCAGTTCACGCAAAGCGAGCGACTTATTCTGATCTTGCTGGACGGACGGCTGAATGTCGCCGGTCTGAAGACGCGCCTACCCAGTTTGAACGACGAGCGCATTGAGCGTGCGCTCCGCAAGTTGCAGGAAGCCAACCTGGTCGAACCGATCAGCTACGAAGCAGGCAAGGGGAACGGATCGGTGTCGCCGGACACCGTGCCGCTCGAGCCCGAGGCCGTCGCCCAGTTTCTGGAACAGACGGACCTTGATCCAGTTACGGTATTTGGCGATTCCGACGAAGCTGTCGCCGCGGAGATGGTTCGTGCCAGCGTCGAACGCGCGGCGGCGCAGCTGGCGCGCGAGGTTACGATAATGAGAAGGCCGGGAGGTTCGCCTGAGCCTCCTCGTAAACCGAAGGCTGGCGCCCGTGAGCAGGAAAGTAGGCGCTCACATAAGGGACGTAAGCAAAGCGACATTGGTGCCACTACGTCGCAAGGTCTGAACGGTGCCTCAACGCACTGGGCGATTACTACCGTCAACGTCCCGGATCGACTCGACCTGCAGGAAGAGCGAGACCGCGCTGAGGCTGCGGAGTATTCGGATGGCAGACGCCGCGAAATACTGCGTGTCTGGATGAAGCGACTGTTGATGGTCGCAGTTCTTGCCGTTGCGGCTACTGGCGTCTACGCCACGCTGGCACCGCTACGCGATGAAACGTCTGCCGCGCGCGTCTCGGAACGGCTGACTGCGGTATTCAAACGCCCCGTACGTG
>DATEOP010000005.1:0-8831 GCA_035274065.1 Burkholderiaceae bacterium | reverse complement strand
GAGCTCGCGCGCGAACTACGCGCTGGTTGTGATCGCGTTCGCGATCTTCGCGATCTACGTGATCGCGCTGCCTTATATCGGCTTTCGTATCGCGACGTTTGTGTTCCTGCTGGCGATGCCGCTTGCGCTGCAGCCTGCTCACGGCGATCGCAGACGCTGGATCCTTGTAATCGTCGTTGCACTCGTAGCCACTGTTGCGATCTACGTCGCCTTCGACAGCTATCTACAGGTGCTGCTGCCACTCGGCCGTTGGACAAGTTTCTAGCATGTACGAACTTCTGATCGCAGGCATTGGGAATATCCTGCAACTGAAGTATTTGGTTCCGTTGACCGTCGGCACACTGGTCGGTGTCATCGGCGGAGCGCTTCCCGGCGTGACGATCACGATGACGATCATCGTGGCGCTTCCATTTACGTTCGGACTCGATCCGCTGCAGGGACTTTCCGCGATGGTCGGAATCTATGTCGGCGGCTCGGCGGGCGGCTTGATCACCGCGACACTTCTCGGCATTCCCGGAACACCGTCATCGGTGGCAACGATGTTCGACGGCTTCCCGATGGCCAAGAAGGGGGAGCCTGGGCGCGCGATCTGGCTTGGCATCTGGGCATCGTTTTACGGCGGATTGCTGGGTGGAATTTTTCTTATCGCGGCCACCGGTCCACTAGCGGCCTTCGCGCTGCAGTTCGGGCCGTGGGAGTTCTTTTCCCTATTCGTTCTTGCCTTGTCCATGGTCGCGGGGCTGGTTGAGTCCTCACTGTTGAAAGGCCTGATCGCGGGAATGCTCGGTCTGGTCGTCACCGTGCTCGGCAACGACCCGATGATGGGCGTGCCGCGGCTCACGTTCGGTATTCCATTTCTCGAAGGTGGCGTCGAGTTTCTGCCTGTCCTGATCGGTGTCTTCGCGTTCGCGCAGATCATGACCGACGCCGAGAAGATGGGAGGTACCGAGCGCATTGGGCAGGCGATAAGTGCCGCGTCAGTGCTGACCGTGTCGCACGCGAAAGTGACATGGGAAATTCTGTCGCGCCCGTTTCTGCTTTTGTGGAGTTCGTTGATAGGCGTATGGATCGGGGTGCTGCCTGCGATCGGCGGCAGCGCGGCCAACATGATGGCCTATGACCAGGCGAAAAAATTTTCGAGGCATCCTGAGCGCTTCGGCACCGGCACTCCGGAGGGCATCATCGCCTCGGAGGCATCGAACAACGGCAACGTCGGTGGCTCGCTTGTCACGATCATGGCGTTCGGGATTCCTGGCGACGCCGTCACCGCCGTGATGCTCGGTGCACTGACGATTCACGGCATCCAGTCGGGTCCTCTTTTCATTTCGCAGCACACCACGCTCGCCTACGGCATCTTTGCCGCATATCTGGTTGCGCATCCGATCATGGTGATCATCACCGGGATCGCTGCGCGCTGGGCAATGAGAGTCGTCACAGTGCCCAAGTCGATGCTGTATCCGATCGTGCTTGTGTTGTGCGTCGTCGGCGCCTTCGCGCTGAACAACACGATGTCGAACGTTTACGTGCTGCTGGTGTTTGGAGTGCTTGGCTATGCGATGGTCAAAGCCGGTCTGCCGCTGGCACCTTTCATTCTCGGTGTGATCCTGGGTGATCAGATCGAGATCAATCTGATCCGTTCGATCATGAGCGATCCTGATCCATGGCTCTTCGTGACGCGTCCGATCTCGGGTGCTCTGCTCGCCGCGTCGGTTATATCGGTGGCATTGGCGTTGTGGCAACACCATCGTTCCGAATCGAAGCGGCGTTTGCATGAGCAAAGTGATGAGGACGTCGCGGATTTCTAGACGAAGGCAACGGGCAGAGCGATGATGGGACTACGTCGTCAAGACAGGGAAACATGCTCTATCGACGAAACCTTGCGCACCGCCTGAGCCTGGCGTTCTGCATGAGCTGGGTATCGTCGGTCAGAGCCCGCTGCATGCGCAGGACTATCCGTCACGGGCGATTCGAGTCATCGTGCCATTCTCACCCGGCGGCGCGGATGATGGCCCGACACGAATCATTGCCCAGGAACTTCCGAAACGTTTGGGCCAGCCGCTCGTCGGCACCTAAAGGCACACTCACGCCGATAATCGAGAAGCTGCATCGAGAGCTATTGCTCGTGATAACAACACCCGAGGTGAAACCCTATATGGCTAATGCATCGATAGAACTTGTGGCATCGTCACCCGCGGATTCGGGACCCTCTTTCGCGAAGAGATCGACCGTTGGGCGAAAGTCGTGAAAAACTATTTGCCCGTCTATCACATTCTGTTTTCGTTCTTTGAGCGGCCGGAGCCGGCCTACGATGCCGCAATCCAAAGGAGAAGCGATGCCGCTCTGGACGCGCGTTAGCTACAAAGGACGCACCTGTATCGGGACGATCGAGGGCGACACGATCTTCCTGCACGAAGGCGACATGTTTGCGAAGCCACGTGCGACCAGGGAGTCGATCCCGCGCAGCGAGGCAAAGCTGCTGACGCCGACAACGCCGAGCAAAATGCTCGGGCTCGTCGACAACTATCACGCGCTCGTAACCAAGCTCGGTCACGCCGTGCCGGCTGAGCCGCTGTACTTTTTGAAAGCCAACAATTCGTTCCTGGCTGCCGACGAACCGATTCGCACGCCAGAGTCCTATTCCGGCAAGGTGATATTCGAGGGTGAGCTCGGCATCGTCATCGGCAAGCGCTGTCGCGCGGTGAACGAAGTCGATGCGAACCGATATATCTTCGGCTATACGTGCGTCAATGATGTCACTGCGGCGGAGATCCTGAACAAGGACCCTGGCTTCGCGCAGTGGACGCGCGCCAAGAGCTTCGACACGTTTGGCGTGTTTGGTCCGGTCATCGCAACCGACGTCGACCCCAGCAAGCTGGTTATCAGAACCGTTCTGAACGAGCAGGAGCGGCAGAATTATCCTGTCGCCGACGCGATATTTGGACCAGCCAAACTGGTGAGTCTGATTTCGCATGACCTGACGCTGGAGGCGGGCGACGTGATCGCCTGCGGAACATCGGTGGGCGTCGGTTCGATGAAATCCGGCAGCACGGTGAGCGTCATCATCGACGGCATCGGCGCGCTGACCAATCGGTTCGAATAAACGATGAAAATCGCAGTGTTAGGCGCCGGTGCAATTGGGGGAATGCTTGCAGTGCGTCTGGCGCGGTCCGGTCATGACGTCACCGTCGTCGACCAGGGCGCGCATCTGGACGCGATTTGCGCGAAGGGACTCAAGCTCATTCACCCCGACGGCACGGAAGAATCAGCGGTTGATCTGCGCGCGGTCGCGAGCTGCGCAGAAGCCGGCAAGCAAGACCTCGTGCTGCTGGCGTTGAAGGCGTACACGATTGCAGCAGTAGCGCCGCAGGTGCCTGCGCTGTTCAACGAAGAAACGATCGTCGTCACTCTGCAAAACGGGCTACCGTGGTGGTATTTCCAGAATTTCAACGGCCCGCATGCAGGCTATCGGCTCAAGTCGGCCGATCCCAGCGGTGTGATCGAAGCCAACATCGAACCGCATCGCATCATCGGGTGCGTGGTCTATCCCGCTGGCGAAATTCTGGCGCCTGGGATCGTGAAGCGGCTCGAAGGCGACAGGTTTCCTGTCGGGGAGCTCGACGGCACGCAAAGCGGGCGCGTCGCTAGATTGTCGGAAGCACTGGTAGGCGCGGGTTGGAAATCGCCGGTGCTAAGCGACATTCGCTCCGAGATCTGGCTGAAGCTCTGGGGCAACATGAGTTTCAATCCAATCAGCGCATTAACGCACGCGACGCTGGTAGATATCTGCCAGGAACCCGCAACGCGTCAGCTGGCCGCTGACATGATGCGCGAGACGCAGGCGGTGGCTGAGAAGCTCGGTGTGACGTTCCGCGTACCGCTCGAAAAACGCATCGAAGGCGCCGAAAAAGTCGGTGCACACAAGACCTCGACATTGCAAGACGTCGAAGCCGGTCGCGCAGTCGAAGTCGACGCATTGATCGGCTCGGTGATCGAGCTTTCCGAGCTGACGGGCACTCCCGCACCGGCATCCCGCGCGGTGTACGCGCTACTCAAGCAGCTTGTTGCAACGATGCAGTCGCAGCGCGCACGTGTGGTACTGCAAGGCGTCTGAGCCAGCGGCATGGCGAGCAGTCGCTCGATGGCGCTGTCGTTTCGTCGTGAGCAGATAACAGCCGCCGGCCCCGATCAACAACAGCGATAACCCGAGCATCGGCCGTTGCCGCTGTCGCGCTCTTTTCGCAGATCGCGCAGAACCAATTGCTCGCCCGAGATGATTTCGCTTCGGCCGGCAAGGTATTGCCGCAGATGTTCGACTTTTTCAGGGCTCATCGACTGCGTTCCCCCGTTGACGTCTTGCTCAAGCTGGCGAGATCGCGCGAGCGCGCCGTTGTAACGCTTGCTGTGCAATCACCGCGCCTGCGGCGATGACGATGCCGGCTGCAAAGAGTTTCGCTTTGTAATAATCATGCGGACTCCTCCTGACGAACGGGGCAATAGCGGGCGACCTACAGGCCCGTTATTAAGCTCGTTGATTTCTTCGCCTCACGTTGCGCGCTGCATCAGTGCATTATGGCGAGCTGGGATTAGTCTCGTGCGCGTAAAGGGTGCATAACTCCCCGAGTCGTTGCGCAGGCAGGCCCGCGCGCATCGCGGTCTGGTACGCGCTCGCCCGGTCTTCGGCCAGCGCACTTAGGCTCTGCAGTCCGGCCCTACCAGATTCAAGATACGACCTGCAAGCGATATGCATGCGTTCTGTAGTTTCAGCGTCTATACCATCAGAATCCTCCGAGGCCAGCGAATGCCGGCTTACTTGCTCATACGGGTTATTCCGGTAGAAACAGACATTGCATTGCGCCACGCTGCGTGACCGCACGCCCGAGCCGCTAATTGACCGCGATCAATTACCGGCCCTGGAATTTCGGACGATGATGCGTGTCTACGCACCAGATCCGCAGTCAAGCGGCGAAGAGTGTTGATAATTGAAACGGGAGACGTAATGAACAGTTCACGAAAGACGCTGAAGCACGCGTTATTTGCACTGACGGCGGGAACGCTCGCCGCGACCGCTCCGATCGCATTTGCCGCGTGGGAGCCCACCAAGCCTGTCGAGTTTGTCGTGCCCGCCGGAACCGGTGGCGGCGCTGATCAGATGGCGCGCCTGCTGCAAGGCGTGATCACCAAGAACAATCTCGCAAAACAACCGCTGATCGTCGTCAACAAGTCGGGCGGTGCGGGAGCGGAAGGCTTTCTTGCGGTCAAGGAGGCAAAGGGTGATCCGCACAAGATCATCATCACCTTGTCAAATCTGTTTACCACGCCTCTCGCTACCGGTGTTCCGTTTAACTGGAAGGACCTGACGCCCGTGGCGATGCTGGCGCTCGATCAGTTCGTACTTTGGGTCAACGCAGACTCACCTTACAAGAATGCGAAGGAGTATCTGGCTGCCGTCAAGGGCGCAAATCCTCCCAAGCTGATGGGCGGTACCGGATCAAAGCAGGAAGACCAGATCATCACTGTCGCGATCGAAAAATCGGCCGGCGTTAAATTTAATTACGTTCCATTTAAAGGTGGCGGCGACGTCGCGGTGCAGCTCGTCGGCAAGCACGTCGACTCGAGTGTCAACAATCCGATCGAGGCCGTTGCTCAATGGCGCGCCGGAAAGTTGCGGCCGCTTTGCGTGTTCGACGACCAGCGCATGCCGTATAAAACCAAGGTAACGGATACGATGTCCTGGAACGACATTCCGACCTGCAAAGAATCGGGCGTACCTACCGACTATGTGATGTTGCGCGGCATCTTCATGCCCGGCGGAGTGACCCAGGAACAAGTCAATTACTACGTCGACCTCTTCAAGAAAGTGCGCGAAACACCGGAGTGGAAAAAGTTTATGGAAGACGGGGCGTTTAACCAGACTTTCATGAGCGGTCCGGATTACGCAAAGTGGGTTGAGAAGACGGAAGCGACGCATCGCGATCTAATGCGCGAGGCGGGCTTTCTAGCTAAGCCCTAGCCAATTAAATTTGCGAAAGCCGCGCATCTAGCGCGGTTTTCGCATTGTCTCCATCAATGGAAGAAAATCGAGCGGGTTCCGCTGGCAGTCGGGTTGGGGTGTCCACACGCTCCGTTGAGATCGCAGTCGCATTTATCCTTCTTGCCCTCGGCCTGCTGGTGGTCTATGACAGCTATCGGCTCGGATCAAAATGGGGCAGCGACGGGCCGCAATCGGGTTACTTTCCGTTTTACATCGGGTTGCTGATCTGTATCGCGAGCTTCGTCACGATGACGCAAGCAATATTGAAGCGATCGGCCGCGAGCAAACCGTTCGTGTTGTGGGTTCCGTTCAAGCGGGTGTTAACCGTGTTGATACCTGCTGCACTCTACGTGCTGTGCGTGAAGTTTCTCGGACTCTACGTTGCCTCGGCCATTTACATTGCGATTTTCATGATCTGGCTCGGCAAGTACACATGGTGGAAAAGTATCGCGGCGGGCGTCGTTATCAACGCTCTTTTTTTTATGATGTTCGAAGTATGGTTCAAAGTGCCGCTGTTCAAAGGCGTACTTAACCCACTCGGCTTTCTCGGATACTGACGATGCGCAACTTCACCAGCCGGAGCAGCATTTGGTCGAATTAAGCGCCCTCTTCCACGGCTTCGCCGTCGTTCTGACTCCCTTCAATCTGATGCTGATGTTGGTCGGCATCGTCCTCGGCGTAATCATCGGCGTGTTACCGGGCCTGGGCGGAGCCAATGGCGTCGCAATTTTGCTGCCGCTGACGTTCACGATGCCGCCGACCTCGGCGATCATCATGCTTTCGTGCATTTACTGGGGAGCTCTATTCGGCGGCGCTATCACGTCGATCCTGTTTAACATTCCAGGAGAGCCATGGTCGGTAGCAACGACGTTCGATGGCTACCCGATGGCGCAGCAGGGGCGCGCGGGAGAAGCGCTGACCGCGGCATTCACGTCGTCATTCGTTGGCGCATTCGTTGCGGTCGTGATGATTACCTTCCTCGCGCCGCTCGTCGCGCAATTCGCGTTGAAGTTTGGGCCACCTGAATTTTTTTCGGTTTACCTGCTCACCTTCTGCAGCTTTATCGGCATGGGCAAGGGATCGCCGTGGAAAACGCTGGCATCCATGATGCTGGGCTTTGCACTGGCCGCTGTCGGCATGGACACCGTCACCGGCCAGATACGGCTGAATTTCGGCTCCATCGAGCTGATGCGTGGGTTCGATTTCCTAATCGCCGTGATTGGTCTGTTCGGCATTGGTGAAATTCTGTTGTCAATGGAAGAAGGACTGTCATTCAGCGGCAAGACGGCAAAGCTCAATCCGAAAGTGGTCTTCGAGACGTGGGCCAAGCTTCCGAAATACTGGATCACATCACTGCGCAGCTGTTTGATCGGCTGCTGGATGGGCATAACGCCAGGCGGCGCAACGCCGGCCTCGTTCATGAGTTATGGCGTCGCCAAACGTACCTCGCGCGACGGTGCCAAGTTCGGCACCGGTCAGCTGGAAGGTGTCGTGGCGCCCGAAACCGCAGCGCACGCCGCGGGCACGTCGGCCTTGTTGCCCATGCTCGCGCTCGGCATTCCGGGTTCACCGACGGCAGCGGTGCTGCTCGGCGGCTTGTTGATTTGGGGATTGCAGCCGGGGCCGTTGCTGTTCGTCGAACAGAAGGACTTCGTATGGGGCCTTATTGCGAGCATGTATCTCGGCAACATCGCTGGTCTGCTCATTGTGCTGACGTGCGTTCCGCTTTTCGCTGCAATCCTGCGGATACCGTTTTCGATCATCGCGCCGGTCATCATCGTGATCTGTGCGATCGGCGCCTATACCGTGCATAACGCGATGCTGGACATTTGGCTGATGCTGCTATTTGGCGTCGTCGGTTACGTGTTCAAAAAGCTCGATTACCCGCTCGCACCCCTGGTACTTGCCCTGGTACTTGGCGACCGGGCTGAAGACTCGTTCCGTCAGTCGATGATCATTTCGCAGGGCGATGTGCGTGTGTTCTTTTCAAACTGGCTGGTCGGCAGCATCACCGCACTCGCGCTCGTGATGCTGTTCTGGCCGTTAATCGGTCGTGGTTTCGCCCGCGTGCGCACGATGCGTCCTGCCTAGCCGCGACAGCGTCTCGGCAGACAGATTCAGATACGACGCAAGTTCCTTCTGCGGCACACGGTCCGCGAGCTCGCTGTGCTTGCGCATGAAGCGCTGCACGCGCCCCGGGGCATCGAGCAGATGCAGTGTGATCGTGTGCGCCATGATTTCGCTCATTAAGTGCATCACTTCGAACTCGAATACCTGCTTCAAGTCCGGATGTCGCTCGAGAAAGGCCGCCCACTGCGGGAGCGGCAGCTTCGCTACGCGCGCTTTGGTCACCGTCATGATGCTGTATGGGGCTGGCGTGTTGAGCTTCCATGCGGCGTAGCTGGTTTCCATTGCCCCTGCGTCGGCGAAACGTAAAATCATCTCCCTGCCCTGCTTGTTAGCGACGACGCGTTTCAATATTCCGTCCAGCAGAAAATACTGTTCCATGTCGAGGGCACCCTGCCGAATCAGGCATTCGCCCTTGTGGCAATCGACCACCGACAACAGTGGCTCGAGCTCAGCCATCGTTGCTGGCTCGATTTGCTTCAGAACAACGTTCTCACGCAGCTGGGCGCGAAGGCGCCCGCTTTCGGGATGATTTGCAACGAGATTTATGGAGCGCATCGGCAGCAGATTCAGGTCAAGCCTGACAGCCCGACTCTTGGCGTGAGAAATTGACACGGGTCAATGACCCCGCTTTGGCCAATACTATAGGATGGATTTTCGTAAGTCGCCTCCC
>DATEOP010000004.1:0-8044 GCA_035274065.1 Burkholderiaceae bacterium | reverse complement strand
GCGGTTTTCCATTGCTTCCAAAGCAGTCGCATCACGTCGTCGAGTGAACGTTTGCCTTTTGTCCGCGCGCGAATGGTCAGATCGAGTGCCAGTCCCACCAGTGAGCCCTTCTGGTAATAACTGACGACGCTGTTCGGCGCGTTTTCGTCCTGTCGGTAGTACTTGATCCATGCGTCATAGGAGCTGTCAGCAACGCTCTGCTTAAGCCGGCTAGATCTCTGCATGACCGTCGTTAGCGTTTTCGCTAGGGTGCCCAGGTATTGGGGCTCGCTTATCAAGCCCGCGCGCGTCAGCAGCAGATCGTCGTAGTAAGAAGTAAAGCCCTCGAACGCCCAGAGCAGCCGCGTTTGATTTTCTCGACTGAGGTCATAGGGCACGAACGCCGCGGGTCTGATTCGCTTGACGTTCCATGCGTGAAAGTATTCGTGGCTGGCGAGACCGAGAAAGTTGCGATAAGCCTCGGTGGTCTCGGTCATGCCAACAAACGGCAGCCCCTCGCGCTTTGTAACCAGCGCGGTTGAGTTGCGGTGTTCGAGGCCGCCGTAGCCGTCGCCAAGCGCCATCGTCAGGAACGTGTAGCGCTCAAACGGCAGCTTTGGCGCGCGAGGCTCGAACATTCTGACCTGCGTCTCGCATAGCTGCGCTAAATCTGTAGTGAGCCGCGCCATGTCGAGCTTCGGTGCGTGCCCCGTGATCGCGATTTCGTGTGGAGTGTCGAGCACGCTAAAACGGCCCAGCTGAAAATGGCCCATTTCGACAGGGCAATCGATCAACTCGTCGTAATTGGTGGCTTCGTAGGTACCAAAGGAATGGCGTCGCGTGTGGCGAGCCGGGCGAAGCGCAGTCGCTACTCGCCAGTTGCGATAGCGCACACCGGGCGGCGGCAGAACGTCAACAACGCAATGCTCGTGTTGCAACCCGAGCGGCAGCAAAAATACAGACGTTCCATTGAAAAACCCATGCGTTTCATCCAAGTGCGCGGCTCGAACCGACAAATCCCACGCATACACCTCATAGGCGAGCTCGATTCGTCTGGCAGGGGGTGCGCGCCACGTGTGTTTGTCGATCTTCTGCAGCTCGGCTTGGCGATCATCGGCGAGTGCACTGATACGAACGATGTTGCGCGCGAACTCGCGAATCATGTAGCTGCCGGGAATCCAAGTTGGCAGCATGAAGTGCTGACCCTTCGGATCCGGCTGCTCGACGCGGCACGTCACATGGAATAGATGAGCAGCGGGCGACGCCGGCCGTATCGCATAAAAAATACTCATGCGGCGGCTGCTCGATTAACCACGCAGCACTTCGAGCACGTCCGATCTGAACTCACGCTGATAGAGCAGGAACACGATGCCCGCGGTGGCCAGAGCAAATGCCAGCGGCGACGAAAACCACATCAAAGCCGCAAAAGACATGTAGTAGGCGCGTAGCCCGTCGTTAAATGTCTCGGCCGCCATACCGACAACTCGGCCCGCGCGCTCCGCATACTCCTGGCGATTAGCTTCTCCGCTCTCGAAGGCTTTTGCCTCCGGCATCGACGCGATCAGCAGTGCGCCGAACGTGTACTGCCGCATCGACCATGAAAAGCGAAAAAATGCATAGACGAAGATGACCAGTAAGAGCATCAGCTTCAGATCAAACACAAAGGCACTGGTGACCGTGGCAAACGGAAACTCTTTGACCAGGTCCGCGGCACCTTGCGTACCTAGCACTGCGAGCAATCCGCCGACGATCAGAATTGTCGTCGACGCAAAAAATGACGGACTCGTCGAGAGATTCTGAACGACCACAGCGTCGACGACTCTGTTTTCGCGGCCGGTTGTCTGCATCATCCACAGCAGCCGATAGCGATTCGTGTTGGCCAGCAGAGAACCTGCCGTCCGGGTTCGCCGGCCCGCGAATGCTGCATAGCTAATCCAAGCGATAAAAAATATCGCCAGCGCCAGCCAATCGGCGAGCGTCATAATCTTGAACGCTTGCAGCAGTTGCATTGCCGCGCAGCATAGAACACCGCGGCGATGTTGAGCGCACGTCGGCGCGCGTTAGCGCCTGCGTGTCAGGCGAAGCAACGCCCATACGACCAGTCCGGTCAGCATCACATAAAGGGCAATATTGACCGCCTGTTTGGATTGCGCGTAGGTAACGCTCGAATAAAACAGATAGCCGCACGTCGCTATAAACACAATCGGCAAGATCGGATAGAGCGGCACCTTGAACGGGCGAGCGATAAGAGGCTCGCGAAGGCGCAGCACAAACAGCGCAACTCCCGTTAACAAAAAGAAGAACCAGAACACCGGAGCAGTGAACTCAACCATCGCGGAGAAACCGTCCTTCTGTAAAGCGCCGAAGGCAACCAGAGCCAATGCAATGACGCCTTGAACCAAGAATGCGACCAGTGGGACATTACGGGTGCCTTGCCATCGGCTCATGAAGGAAAGCTGCGCCCAGTCGCGTCCCAGTGCGTAATTGGTCCGTGCACCGACGATCATCGTCGCATTAATCGATGTCAACGTTGCAATGCCGACGATCACTCCGATCAACTGGGCACCAAAAGGTCCGAATGCCGCCTGCATCACGTCGGCACCCACAGCCTGACTGCCTTGCATTCCTGCAAAACCCAGTCCGTTCAGCACTGCAAGTACAAACGCAACATAGACAACGGTGATCACAAGGATTGCAAGCACCAAGGTGCGTACGATTGCACGTGGGCCGCCTTTGACCTCAGCGGATATATACGCACCCTCGTTCCAGCCTCCGTAAGTCAGCAGCACAAATACCATCGCGAGTCCGAAGAGCGGCGGCACACCGGAGCTGGCTGCAGCAGGAGCTGTCGGCGCCGCATCAGGTGCGGTGGCCAGAACGCCTGCCAGCGTGACCAGCAACAATCCCGACACTTCGAGAATCGTCAGGAAGTTTTGAGTGCGCGAAGACTCGCGCAACCCGATCACGTTTAGCACCGTCAAAACGATGACGGTGATTGCCGCATAAATGGCCGATGAATTCGGCCCAAGCGAGACTACCCGGCTCATGTAGTCGCCGAATACAAAGGCCAGCAACGCAATCGACCCGGTCGTTATGACCGCAACGCGTGCCCATGCGAAGAAGAAGCTGATATCGCGCCCATATGCACGAGTTAAAAAGTGATAATCGCCGCCCGCATTTGGAAAAGTGCTCGCCAGTTCCGCGTAGCAGAGTGCGCCGACGAGTGTCAGTACGCCGCCAAGAACCCACGCGGTCAACATCCATTCGATGGAACCGGTGACACCGGCAATCATCGACGGCGTTCTGAAAATCCCTGCCCCGATGACAATGCCCACCACAATCATCGCGCCATCGAACACCGAAAGCACCGGTCTTGGTGCCGCGCCCGGAGCTGATGGAGGAGTCGACGCGTGCGAAGTGTTGCTCATGTGGGTTCCCTGAAATCAGACGAGAGATAGCAAAAGCCCCGCGTAGGCGGGGCTTCGGCATTCAAGCAATTGCAATGGGTTACTTGCGGGTGCCAGTTACTTTGGTCTCGGTCCCGTTCGCGCTCTTCAGCGTGCCCGTCAGCTCGTTGCCGCGTACGGTGCCGTTTAAGGTGCGGGTTACGCCTTTGTCGTCGTTAAATGCGAAGCGGATCTCTTCCCCACGAACGGTCGCTCCGACCAGAGGCTGCTTTGTAGAACCTGTCGCAACATCGCCGGTTATCTTTTGATACTTCTGGGTGAGGTTTACGGCGTACTGCGCGTTGCCACCTTGTTCACGCAGTGTCCAGGCACCTTCGACCTTCGCCGGAACGATCCATAGATACGCGGTGCGGTAATCGACTTCCGCCGTTTCATCGGGCTCCCAATCACCCATCGTGAATTGATGCGACGTCACGCGAGTGCCTGGTTTCATGTTCAGGATCGTCGGGCGTAGACGTAAATTCAACTCCGGCAGCAGGTACATCGTCACGACCGAAGCCTTGCTGAAGTCTTCCTTGAAAACGTCGCCCTGGATGATGCGCGTCTTGCCGGTCAACTCCTCGGCTTGTACGTAGCACTGGGCAAGTTTCGCCATGTCGGGGTTGTATTCGATACCGACCGACGTCGCTCCTAGCTTGCCGGCAGCGATTGCAATTTTTCCATCACCCGCACCCAGGTCATACACGGTGTCCTGTGGCGTGACCTTCGCCATGCGCAGCATGCGCTGCACGACCTCGTCGGGCGTTGGAACCCACACGACGTCTTTGCCGGACTGACCCACCTGCGGCTTGTAATCACGATCGCACTCACGGCGATCCTTTGCGTCGACAGTGAGAGTTGCGGCCGCTAACAAGCCAGCAAGTGCGATTGCGGTGCTGCTACGGATGAAACGCGACATTCGATTCTCCTTGTGCTCTATTGCGTAAGCCGATTATGCATTGACGTTAACAACGACTCGACCCCGGATCTCGCCTGCCAGGATCGCGCGGCCGGCCTCAAACGCGTCGGCCAGGGCGATCTCGCGCGTGATTGCATCGAGCTTAGCGCGGTCCAATTCTTGTGCGAGATGCTGCCATGCCTCGGTGCGTCGATCTAATGGGCACATCACCGAATCGATCCCGATCAAACGTGCGCCTCGCAGAATGAATGGCGCCACAGTGGCAGGGAAATCCATTCCTTGCGCTAGACCACACGCGACGGCGACACCGCCATGGCCTAGTTGAGCGCATGCGTTGGCAAGCGTGTGGCTACCGACCGAATCGATAACGCCGGCCCAGCGTTCTTTTTGCAGTGGCTTGCCCGGATTAGACAGTTCCGCACGATCGATTACGTCGGCCGCGCCTAGTTGACGCAGATAGTCGGTCTCTGAGAGCTTTCCAGTGCTTGCGACAACGCGAACGCCGCGCTGGGCCAGGATCGCGACGGCGAAGGAGCCCACACCGCCACTTGCACCCGTGACCAAGACTTCGCCGCTTGCGACGCCGTTGTCGGCGAGCGCCATTGCAGCCAGCATGGCCGTATACCCAGCAGTACCAATTGACATCGCATCACGCGTTGTGAGCGGCGCCGGAATACGAACCAGTTGTTCGCTTTTGTAACGACCGCGCTGCGCGAGGCCGCCCCAAAGCGTCTCGCCGGCGCCCCAGCCATTTAGTACGACGCGGTCGCCGCCGTGCACGTGCATGGACGTGGCACTCGTCTGAACCGTGCCGGCACAATCGATTCCCGGAACCATCGGCCACTTGCGCACTACCGGTGACTTATTGGTCAGCGCAAGCCCGTCCTTGTAATTGATTGTCGAATAGTCGATCGCGACTGTCGTATCGGCTTCGGGCGTATTCGCCGCAAGCTCGGCGTCGTCGAGGTCGCGGAGCTCTGCTCGAAACTGATCAGCCTTGGTCAGATAAATTGCTTTGAACATAGGGTGTCGTGCAGGCGGCAGTTTCGGCGGACGATACTCCGGCACGCAGCGGATTTCCTCAGGCTAGCGTGACTCGTGCCCGCCACAGAAGTCCTTGCGCGATTGCTACGCGGGGTCTTTTTATGCCTTTTCTCTGGCGGAATGAGTGCATCGTGGCAGAATCGAAATACTGACGATGACGTTTTAGGAGCCCGTTGGCATCGACCGTCATTCCGCTGCGACAAGCAGCCGTTGAAAGTTCGTTAAAGCGCGCGGCATTCGAGTATGCCGGTGTGGCAATGCTGTGTGTCAACGCCGCGGGCCAGATTCTTGCGCTAAATACTGAGGCTTCTTCATTGGTGGGTGGCGACTCGCCGATCGGCCGCAGCCTCGCCGAAATCGTTCCGTTTCCGAGTCACCGGGCATTCGCGCGCCGTTGGAACCGGTTGTGGGCGATGGCGGCAAATGGTACTCACGCAAGCGTCGAGACAAAGCTGCCTTTGCGCGGAGGTGGGCGGCTGACAGCGCGCATTGCCGTGCGTCTGTTTCGATTCGAGCAGGAAGAGTTTGCGTCGATTGCGATTACCGAAACCGCGCAGGCGCGTGCGGACGCCAAACGCGTTCAACTCGATGAAATGCGCGCGCGGGCGCTCGCGCAACACCAGACCGAGCTGACCGTCGTGCTGAACGAAGACAGGCGTGTTGTCTACGCAAGCCCGGCGCTCGAGCCGATCACCGGCGAGCAGGCGTTCGACGTGCTGGGATCGCCGTTCGAATTCATTCTCGATCAGCCTTCGCGTATTGAGTTTCGTCGCGCGGTTGATCGCATCCTGCGCGAGCAGCCCGGCGACCGACAAGCTCCCTCGCTGTTGTTGCGCACGCGAGCAGCGCTCGCCGGTACCGGACGCAGTATTTCCTGCGTGATCGACAATCGACTCGACGATCCCCGCGTTCGCGGTCTCGTGCTCACCGCGCGTGATCTGGGCCCCGCTGAGCGCGCACAGGCAAGACGCCTGCGTTTTCGCGAGCGCTTGCTGGAGCTCGCAATCCAGCCGAAGTCGGACTTCACGCACGCACTGTCGGCCATCTTGCGCACCGCCACCGAGGTACTCGACGTCAGCGCTGTCAGTTTCTGGCGCCTGTCGCACGATGGCGAATCGCTGCGTTGTGAGTCGCTTTTCGATCGTGGCCGCGATCGTTTCATGCGCGATTGGGTGGGTCGCGAACTCAGCGCAACGCGGTTTCCCGCTTACTTTGCGCAGCTGATGAATCGGCAGCCCATCGTTGTTAACGACACGCACACGTCTCGACTGACGACTTCGTTTGCCGGTGACCGAAGCTGGTCGCGCGTGCGCGCCATGCTCGACGTGCCAGTACTGGTTGAAGGCGACGTCAGTGGCGTCCTCAGCTTGCAACACCACGAGTCGCGAGTGTGGGACGACGACGACGTTAGCTTTGCCAACACAACGGCGCTGATGCTGGCGCTGGCGCTTGAGGCGGCGCAGCGGCAGGAAGCGGAGACGCGGATTGAACATCTCGCGTGGTACGACGGCCTGACCGGTCTACCAAATCGCAATCTGCTGCGCGAGACGATGCGTGATCTGATCATGACGGCCGCGAATCGCAAGCGGCGCATGGCGGTGATGCTGATCGACCTCGACCGCTTCAAAGACGTCAACGACACTCTCGGCCACTTAGTGGGCGACGCGCTGATTAAGTCCGCTGCGGACCTGCTTGGACAAACCGTTGGCGATGCAGGTACGGTGGCTCGACTGGGCGGAGACGAGTTCGTTGTGTTGATCAACGAGTTCGTCCACCGGCAAGAGGTTGCGTTGCTCGCGGCGCGGATCGCCCAAACGTTGAACCGGACGGACCTGGTGCCAACCATTGATACGCAGGTTTCGGCGTCGATCGGAGTTGCTCTGTTTCCAGAGCACGGACGCGATATGAGCACGCTGCTGAAGAATGCCGACGCAGCCATGTACCAGGCCAAACGTGACGGCCGCAATCAGTTCAGCTTTTTCAACCCGATCCGCTATGAGCGTGCCGCACGCGAAGTCCAGCTGGGTATTGAGCTCGTTAAGGCCGTGCAGAGTGAAGCGCCTCAGTTCATCTGCGAGTACCAGCCGCAAGTTGAAATGATCAGCGGGCGCGTAGTCGGGCTCGAAGCGCTGATCCGTTGGCAGCACCCCGTACACGGTGTGTTGACGCCCGATCGCTTCATCGGCGTCGCCGAATTGAGCGGCCTGTCGGAGCGGATCACGCGCTGGGTGTTGAACGACGTGTGTTCACAAATCAACCGCTGGCGCGAGGTGAGTCCGGATTTCGATGTCCCGGTATCGATTAACGTCGCCGGGCGCGAGATGGGTTCGACTGCGCTGCCGGCGCTGGTGCGAGCTGCGCTCGCTCAGCACGGCATTGCTCCGCAGCTGATCGTCCTTGAGATTACGGAGCGCACCCTCGTTCGGGAAAGCGAAATTAACAACGACGTGTTGGCGGAGCTGGCGTCACTTGGCGTGGGACTCGTGTTGGATGATTTCGGCACCGGCTATTCGATGCTCGGTTATCTGAAGCGTATGCCGTTTACCGCATTAAAGATCGATCAATCCTTTATCGAAGGCATTCCAGGCGACGCCGATAGCCGCGCGATCGTCCATGCAATGCTTGCCGTGGCCAGGCATTTCAAATTGAAGGTTGT
>DATEOP010000003.1:0-2161 GCA_035274065.1 Burkholderiaceae bacterium | reverse complement strand
GCTACTCGGTCCGCAATCAGACGCGCCGTACTTTGCAGATAGCTGGAACGACCTTCAGCTCGATACGTACCTGCCCGATGGCCACCGATATCGGCGCCGGAGGCATGCAACGTTGTCGGCGCGGGCCGGCGAAGACAAAGTTATTTTGCAGCCATACCAGCCGCACTATCAGAGCGTCGATTACAACCCATTAGTCGGCGGAATCGAGCGCTGGTTCGAGCCTATCCGCCCCGAAGTTGTTAACGGACCCTCGATGCAGAGCACGCTCGCGTTCTGCTGTCGACTGTTCGGCGCGTTGCGGCCGAACACCGACTGGAAAATCGAATGCCATCAGTTTCGAATCGAAGCTCGCTTCGACGCGCCCGGACAGCCGACGCCAGAGGGCGTGCACCGCGACGGCGTCGACTATGCGCTGGTGCTGCTGATCAATCGCAGCAACATCAAGAGCGGCACGACGACAGTGCATGACCTTGATGGGCACATGCTGGGGAGTTTCACGCTGACCGCGCCGCTCGACGCCGCCATTGTCGATGATGCAAGAGTCAAGCACGGCGTGACCGCGGTCGAGCCGATCGACCCCAACCGCGCGGCGTATCGAGACGTGCTGGTGGTGACGTTCAAGGCGACAGAACTCAACTGAACACCGGCGCGAGACGAACCGCGTGCGCGTTTGCCAATGCTCGGCGCGGGTGCAATTGCCGATTGATGTTCCAACTGCAATCGTCGATATCGATTTGCTTCGGCATCCGGCCGCAATCGCCAGGATCCACTACCAACCGCCACCACCACCGCCGCCGCCGCCACCGCCGCTCGAGCCACCGCCGCCACCGCTGCTGCCCGACGTCGAACCTGGCGCGGTTGATGCGGAACTGACTGTGCTGTCGAGAGCGCCAAATGAATCGGTCAGGCCGGCGGTCGAGTTTGATCCCCACGAGCTCGTGTCGCCGGCGTAATACGACGAAACTGCGGCGGCTACAGCGGAAGCTCCGAGTACCGCAGCAAATCTATCGGCCCACGTTTTTTCGACGTCGAGCGCGAGCGCGTAAGGCAGCATCCGAGCAAACTCGATAGGCGTCATCTCAGGCGCCTTGAGCCGTACGAGATCGTCGCGTTCGGCAACGCCGAGGTATTGACGCAGCCCCTCGATATGGTCCTGCACTCTTCGGCCTTCGCGGGTGTAGGCAGGCATCAGCTTGTAGAACGCGAACAGTGCCAATAACAGCACGCATGCGAGCGCGATCAGCAGCACAGGGTTTGCCGCCAGTGCAGCGGCAAATCCCAGCGCACCGGCGCCTGCAATGACAGCCAACGCAAGCGGCCAGCGATTGCGCTTGAAGACTGTCCCTTTGTACTGTCGACTGAGCGCCGAGCTGAGCTCGCTTTGCGCTGCAGCGATCGAAGGGTCGTACGTTTTGCTGAGCACGGCTTGTGATCGTCCTCCGAACAGCGCGTCTGCGAGCGGTTTGTCGCCCGGCAAAAATGCAACCGTCGCACCCGTTTGCTGAACTACGAACCCATCGTCACGCTGATGCACCTTCAGGAACCCTCGTGCGCCCAGGCCGAGCACAGCGGCCGCCAGGCATCGGGTGTCGAAACCCATTCGATCGACGAAGCGAACCGCCGCCGCGCTCATGTTCGGCGGCGCGTCGTAGCGAGGAAACTTCGGGCCTTTGCGAGGATCACGGCCAATGCGCCACCACATCATGAACAGAAACAACACGAGCAGCACGACGGCGGCGATGGCAAGCAGCTCGCCGATGTTGTCGACAATCGCCCAGCGCAATTTCGTCAAGCCGGAAGGGGCAGCAACAATGCCCTTTGGAAACATTGCAACAATCGTCATTCCTTCGTTGGGTGCAAGGCGGCGCGTCGTTTCAAAGTTGAATTCGCCTTCTCCGACACTGACAGTCGCGTTTCGATCGCGCGCTCCTGCGGGACCGGTGTATGCCTCGGCCTTGAGCTTGTCGGCAGACACAGGTTGCGGCAGCCGAACGCGCTGCGTCGCGCGATCGATCACAAATGGCCAGCCATTGCCGGTCGTGTTCCAGTACAGCTCATCGTGCTGATCGAAGAACCCGAGCTGTCGTCCGGTGCGATAGGAAATGCGGTAAGTGTGCTGACCTCGCGGCAACATCTGTTGCGGATTGCCGATGCGAACGCG
>DATEOP010000002.1:0-12015 GCA_035274065.1 Burkholderiaceae bacterium | reverse complement strand
GTGGGCTCGTCATCAAGAGTCACGGCTCGGCCGATGCGATTGCGTTTGAAAGCGCACTGAAGCGCGGCTTTGAGCAGGCGCGTCATCGCGTGCTCGATCGAACCGTCGCAGAAATGCGTCCCTTCGTTGCGCAATTGGCGCAACTGGAGCAGGCGAGCCGCGGTATCCAGCCGGCCGCCGCCGGCGCATGAGCCTGGGCTATTCGCGAATAACCGGGACCGGTTCGGCACTTCCGGCGCGTGTCGTCTCGAACAACGAGCTGGCTCGTGACCTCGCGCAGCGCGGCGTTGAAACATCGGACGAATGGATCGTCGCGCGCACCGGAATTCGGCAGCGCTATCTCGCCGAGCCGGGAGTTACGACCGCTGATCTCGGTGCAAGGGCAGCACGCGCAGCGCTGCAAGCGGCCCGCCGTACTGCGCGCGATATCGATCTGATCGTCGTGGCCACATCGACGCCTGACCAGATATTTCCGAGTACCGCATGCCTGGTCCAGGCGAAGTTAGAAGCCGGGCAGTTGACTGCATTCGATGTGCAGGCCGTGTGCAGCGGCTTTGTCTATGGTCTTGTCGTCGCCGACGCGCTGATTCGAACAGGAATGAACCGCAGGGCGCTCGTTATCGGTGCCGAACTCTTTTCCAGAATTCTCGACTGGAGCGATCGCACCACGTGCGTGCTATTTGGCGATGGTGCCGGTGCCGCAGTTCTTGAAGCCTCGAATGAGCCTGGCTTAATCGCGTCCGAGCTGAAGGCGGACGGATCGCATGCCGCGGTTCTGTGTACCAACGGCCGCGTGGCCCAAGGCAAAGTCGAAGGCCATCCGTTTCTGACGATGGACGGTCCGGCAGTTTTCAAGCTCGCCGTCCAGGTCCTGGGTACGTCGGCGTTGAACGTGCTACAGCAGGCTGAGCTGAAGGCCGATCAACTCGATTGGCTGATACCGCATCAAGCCAATGTACGAATTCTGAATGCGATCGCGAAGCGTGTTGGCGTGCGGGAAGAGAAAATGGTCGCGACCGTTGATCAGCATGGCAATACGTCGGCGGCATCGGTGCCTCTGGCACTCGATCTCGCGGTACGCGATGGCCGCATCAAAAGCGGCCAGCATGTGATGCTGCAAGGTGTGGGTGGCGGGTTCACCTGGGGCTCAGTGTTGCTGCGTTGGTGACGGTCGAAGCCCACATGAAAATTGCTTTCGTGTTTCCGGGACAGGGGTCGCAGTCGGTCGGAATGCTCGATTCGTTCCGCGACAACGCGGCGGTTCAATCGGTTGTTGCGCGTGCATCGAGTGCGCTCGGGCAGAACATCGCTGCCTTGATTGAAGGCGGGCCTGCCGAAGACCTAAACCTGACGATCAACACTCAACCAGCGCTTCTGACTGCGGGCTATGCAATTTACGCTGCATGGCGTGCAGCAGGCGGTCCCGAGCCCGCAATCGTTGCCGGCCATAGCCTGGGTGAATACACCGCGCTGGTAGCGGCGGGCGCACTTGAAATTGCGGACGCGGTAGGGCTGGTCCGGTTCAGGGCGCAAGCGATGCAGGACGCGGTCCCAGTTGGCATGGGCTCGATGGCTGCGATTCTCGGGCTGGCGGACGATCAAGTGCAACACGCGTGCAGTGAGGCGGCGCAAGGTGAAGTTGTAGAGGCCGTCAACTTCAATGCGCCATCACAGGTTGTCATTGCCGGCCATTCGGCGGCAGTCCAACGCGCGTGCGAGATCGCAAAGCATCTCGGCGCCAAGCGTGCTGTGCCGCTATCGGTGTCGGCTCCTTTTCATTCATCGCTTCTGCAGCCTGCGAGCGAGCTGCTGCGGGAGCGGTTGGAGCAAATCACCCTGCAAAAGCCTCGCATTGTTTTGATCAACAACGTCGATGTGTCGATCGAATCCGAGCCGACGCGGATTGCGGATGCTCTGGCGCGGCAGGCGGCGAAGCCTGTGCGCTGGTCTGACACCATTCGCAAGATGAGCGAGCTTGGCATCACGCACGTGATCGAGTGTGGTCCAGGGCGCGTGCTGTCGGGTTTGACGAAGCGGATCGTTCCCGGACTTGAGAGCCTGGTCGTCAATGACGCAGCAACGCTGGCGAATACGCTGGCAATGGTTGCGCGATGAACGTGTTCTCACCCGACTGTCTGCGTGGCGAAGTCGCGCTCGTCACCGGCGCGTCGCGCGGGATCGGCCAAGCGATTGCCGATCATCTGGCGCGTGCGGGAGCGATCGTCATAGGCACCGCGACCACGCAGCACGGCGCCGATCAGATTTCACAGCGACTCGCGGGAATGACTTCGCACGGACGTGGCGCAGTGCTTGACGTTCGGGATGCAGCAGCGGGCGATGTACTGATCGGCACGATAGATAAGGAGCACGGGAAACTGTCGGTGCTCGTGAACAATGCGGGCATCACGCGCGATACGCTGGCGATGCGCATGAAGGACGATGATTGGGCATCGGTGATCGATACCAATCTATCGGGGGTGTTCCGCCTGTCGCGTGCAGTGCTGCGCAACATGATGAAGGCGCGTCATGGGCGCATCATCAACATTACGTCGGTCGTGGGAGCCAGTGGCAACGCCGGTCAGGTCAACTATGCGGCGGCGAAGGCCGGTGTGACCGGCATGACGCGCGCGCTGGCGCGAGAGCTTGGAAGCCGCAACATTACCGTTAACTGCATCGCCCCTGGTTTCATAGACACCGATATGACGCGCGAGCTTGCCGAAGAGCAAACTCGGGCGCTTCTAGCTCAGATTCCTCTTGCCCGGCTGGGCAATGCGGACGAAGTGGCTGCGTCGGTCGTGTTTCTTGCATCCGCGGCAGCGTCTTACATTTCAGGAGCCACGCTTCACGTCAACGGCGGCATGTACATGTCCTAGGCGGATTCGAGACGCAGCAGGCTGTTAGAATTCGCGCGCTTTTTTGCTCTGGAGGAGTGAATGGAAAACATCGAACAACGAGTCAAGAAGATTGTCGCCGAGCAGCTGGGCGTCAACGAAGCCGATATCAAAATCGAGTCGGCGTTTGTCGAGGACCTTGGCGCGGACTCACTTGACACGGTCGAGCTCGTCATGGCGCTCGAAGATGAGTTCGAATGCGAAATCCCGGACGAAGAAGCCGAGAAGATTCGTACGGTCCAGCAGGCGATCGACTACATCAATTCGCACCAGAAGGTCTGAACCTTTTTCATTCGCGTTACCAATTTCGGGAAACACCTTGCAACACCGCCGCGTAGTGGCCACTGGCCTCGGCATGGTGTGCCCGGTCGGTAATGACGTTGCAACGGCTTGGGAGGCGATGCTGGCCGGCAGCTCAGGCATCGATCGCATTACGCGCTTCGATACGACGGGCCTGCAGTGCCAGATCGCAGGAGAGGTTAAGGGGTTCGACCTCGCTCAGTACGTGCCTCCGAAGGAAGCGCGGCGGCTCGATACCTTCATTCACTACGGCATCGCGGCGTCGGCGCAGGCGATAAATGATTCGGGACTGGAAATTTCGGACACGAACCGGGAGCGGATCGGGTGCGTGATTGGCTCGGGCATCGGCGGGTTGCCGATGATCGAGAATAATCACACCGAGTTGATGAACCGCGGTCCGCGACGCGTGTCGCCTTTTCTGATTCCGGGTTCGATTAGCAACATGATCGCTGGCACCGTGTCGATTCAATACGGGCTGCAAGGCCCCAATCTGGCGATCGTCACCGCGTGTACGACCGGGCTGCACTCGATCGGCGACGCCGGCCGCTTGATCGAGCACGACGATGCCGACGTGATGCTGGCCGGGGGCTCCGAATCAACGATCTCGCCGCTCGGTATCGGCGGCTTCGATTCGATGAAGGCGCTTTCGACTCGTAACGATGATCCGAAGACGGCCAGCCGGCCTTTCGACCGAGATCGCGATGGATTTGTGATGGGAGAAGGCGCGGGGATCATGGTGCTCGAAGAGTACGAGCACGCGAAACGCCGTGGCGCTCGCATTTATTGCGAGTTGGTCGGCTTTGGCATGAGCGCCGATGCGTACCACATGACCGCACCCGACATGAACGGAGCGCGCCGCTGCATGGTTGCCGCGCTGCGCAGCGCGCGTGTCAATGCTGACGAAGTTCACTATCTAAATGCGCACGGCACATCCACGCCGCTGGGCGACATTAACGAAACAAATGCAATTAAGGCAGCGCTCGGAGACGCCGCGCGCAAGCTGGTCGTCAATTCGACCAAGTCGATGACCGGACATCTGCTCGGAGGCGCGGGTGGCATTGAGTCCGTCGTGACCGCACTGGCGCTTCATCATCAGGTTTCCCCGCCAACGATCAATATCTTCAACCAGGATCCCGAGTGCGATCTTGACTACTGTGCGAATACCGCGCGCAACATGCGCATTGAAGTCGCGATGAAAAACTCATTTGGGTTCGGCGGCACCAACGGCACCCTGGTGTTCAAGCGGGTCTAGTTGCCTTGCTGGTGCCATGGACGCAGTTGCAGCCGTCATCGCATGCACGCCGTTGGCGTCGGGTGGGCGTCGCTATTGGGCTCAGCTCTTGTGCAGCGCTGCTCGCTGCAGCCTTTTTATCGGATCCATTTAACCTAGTCGCTGGGCTGTTGGCGTTTGCGGCTGGTTTGGGCACGTGGGTCGCGATCCGAGGACGCAGTGTTACGCCGACGGAGGTCGGCGTTTCGTCGCTCGGGCAAATCATGCTGCGCCGATGCGACGCATCGGACTCGAGCGAGTCGGTAATAGGTCAAGTGGCTTTCGCTTCACCCTGGTTGATAAGCTTGCGGCGCGGCACCATGTTGGTTGCGATCTGGCCCGATTCGCTACCGCAATCGACCTATCGGCAGCTTTGGGTCCACCTACGCTGGGGAAGAGCAATGCCAGGCGACGACCGAGGAAGTTCACCGACTAGCCGTGCCAATTCAGCGGATCATTGACGCGTGCATGGCTTGAGGCGAGGCTCGCTGCATGTCTGATCGGGACATCGATCAGCAACTGGTCGAGCGCGTTCAACGCGGAGACAAGGCTGCCTTCGATCTGCTGGTCGTAAAGTATCAGCGCAAGATCTTTCGCCTGCTCTCGCGACTCATACGTGATTCGGCGGAGATCGAAGACGTGGCGCAGGAGGCATTCGTCAAGGCGTATCGGGCACTTCCTAACTTCCGGGGTGAAAGTGCTTTTTATACGTGGCTATACCGAATCGCCATCAACACCGCCAAGAACTACTTGGTCTCTCAGGGCCGTCGCGCCCCTACGTCTACGCAATCAGATGTCGAAGATGCTGAAACTTTTGACGACGGCGACCACCTAAGAGACCTGAACACGCCGGATTCGATGCTGGTAACCAAGCAGGTCGGCGAGGCGGTCAACCGCGCAATCGATCAGTTGCCGGAGGATTTGCGTACGGCAATTGTATTGCGGGAATTGGAAGGATTGAGTTACGAGGAAATTGCCGAGTCGATGCAGTGTCCAATCGGCACGGTGCGATCGCGTATTTTTCGCGCTCGCGAAGCTATCGCGCTTGAATTGAGGCCGATTCTGGACATAGCGAAAGACAAGCGTTGGTGAGCGGATGACGAAGCAAATTGCAGACAGTCAGGTGACGGGGATGTTGAGTGTCGAGCGCATTTCGATTTTGCTCGATGGCGAGATGGATCGAAGCGAAGCAGCGGCGGCGATTGCTGTACTTTGTGCGGACCCATCGCTGCGCCGTCATTGGCACGAGCTGCATCGTGCCGGCGACGCCCTGCGATCTGACGAAGTTGCCGCGCTGGACGCGGTTGATTTTTGTTCGCGTGTGGCCACATTGATTGCCGCCGAGCCTACGGTGTTAGCGCCTCGCGCTGCGCATGCTGCGTCGGGCGTGCGCCGTTACTGGCTGCCAGGTCTTGCGGTGGCGGCGTCGGCGGCCGCTGTTGCATTCGTGGCCGTGCCCCTGATGCGAGCGCCCGAAGCGGTTTCCGTTGCCGAAAGCTCGCCACCGCCCACCGTGGAGGTCGCTGCGCAGAAATCACTGCCTACGATTGTTAACGCACGCGGGCTGAGCCCTTCATTCAATCCGTACCTTGCAGCGCATCGCGAATTGACCGGAAATTCGGTAGTTCCGCGCGCGACGGTCTATCTACGTTCGGCTGAGGATCGCTGATCGTGCGGGCAAGCGATTTAAGAAAAGAACTGAATGCAGCCGGTCGCTTTCGAGTCGCGGCGGGCACGCTGGTTCTGGCGGCGGGTGCATTCATAGGAAGCGCGGCTCTTGCGCAGGAGTCGCGCGGACGAACGGATGTGCAATGGATTCAGGCGGTACGGCAGGCTGCTCAGCGGGTTAACTATCAGGGCACGGTTGTCTATCAATCGAGCGGCGAGATGCGCTCGTCGCGGATAACGCATTTGTTCGACGGTACCCAGTCTCACGAGCGCATCCAGACACTCGACGGCAAGCCGCGCGAATATATTCGTCGCCGCTCCGATGCCAGCGACCAGGTGCAATGCTTTATTCCGGAAGCACGTCGCATCGTCGTTGAGCATCGCAATTTCGATGAGTCGTTTCCGGGACTTTCCAACGCATCACCGGAAGAAATTCTCGAGCGCTATACATTGAAGCTGGGAGACGTCGAGCGTGTGGCGGGGATCGAATGCCAGCTGCTGACACTCGAACCCAAAGATAGCGCGCGTTATGGCTACCGCTTGTGGGTCGATCGTGCCAGCGGGCTGCTGCTTCGTGCGCAGACACTCAACGAGCGGCGCGAAGTGATCGAGCAGATTGCATTCACGGATGTGCGGATCGGTGAGAAGATCGATCGCGCGAAGTTACGGCCCTCCTGGTCAACCGAGGGTTGGTCGATCGAACGCAGTGACTATCGCAAAGCCGATTTGTCACAGCACGGGTGGTTGGTGCCAGCACCCGCTGGTTTTCGCAAGACGCGCGAGGTGGCTCGCCGCATCGGCGGCTCCGACGCCATGCAAGCCGTGTTCTCGGACGGGCTCGCGACCGTATCTGTTTTTATCGAGCCGCATTCACTGTTGTCAGCGTCCGGCACGGGGTCGCAGATGCCGTCCGCCGATGCGTTACAGATTCATGGTCCCACGTCTGCGTTTTCACGCCGGGTTGGCGACGCACTGGTGACCGTTGTCGGTGAAGTCCCGCCGTCGACGGTGCGCTCCGTTGCAAGTTCGGTCGAATTTCGTGGTGCGCGATAGTCGCGCACGAATCTTTTCAATAGAGGACAAAAGCATATGACTGGCAAATTCGGCAGATTGGCTGCCGGTGTATTCGCCCTGGCACTCGGGGCATTGGTCTTATCGTCAGTGCCACAGTTCACTGCGGGCGTGGCGGCGCAGCCGAATGTGAGCTCTGCGCCGACCCAAGTGCTGCCCGATTTTGCGGATCTGGCCGAGCGCGCAGGACCTGCGGTTGTTGGAATTCGCACAACGGCGCGCGCGGGCTCGGGCCAAAACGCGTTGCCGTTTCCGGACATCGATGAGAACGATCCGATGTTCGAGTTTTTTCGTCGCTTCTTCCCGAACCCGCCGCAGCAGCCACAGCCGCGTCAGGGCCCGCAGCAGCCGGCGCCACGCCGCGATGTTCCGCGCGGTCTTGGCTCGGGCTTCATCCTGTCTCCCGACGGTTATGTGATGACCAATGCGCACGTCGTGCGCGGAGGTGATGACATCACGGTAACCACGTCCGATCGGCGCGAGTTCAAGGCAAAGGTGATCGGCGCGGATACGCGTACCGATGTGGCGCTGCTGAAGATCGAAGCTACCGGGCTGCCGACGGTGCGCCTGGGCGATCCGAACAAGCTGCGCGTCGGTGAGTGGGTCGTGGCGATTGGTTCACCGTTTGGACTCGAGAACACAGTGACTGCCGGCATCGTCAGCGCGAAGTCGCGCGACACAGGAGACTTTCTGCCGTTCATTCAGACTGACGTCGCTGTGAACCCCGGCAATTCCGGAGGACCGCTGATCAACATGCGCGGCGAGGTCGTCGGCATCAACTCGCAGATCTTCACCACGTCGGGCGCGTACAACGGCATCTCGTTCGCGATTCCGATCGACGAAGCCAATAATGTGCAGCAACAATTGCGCACGTCGGGTCGCGTGATTCGCGGCCGCATTGGCGTCGGCATCGAAGCGGTGTCGCGCGAAGTGGCGACCGCCATCGGCTTGAAAGGCCCGCAAGGCGCAGTCGTCAACAGCGTCGACAAGGACGGGCCCGCGCAGAAAGCAGGCGTGGAACCGGGCGACGTCATCCTGCGTTTTGACGGTAAGACTATCGATCGTGCCAGCGACTTGCCGCGATTGGTCGGAGGCACCAAGCCGGGGTCGACGGTCAACATGACGGTTTATCGCAGAGGCAGCGAGCGCCAGTTGCCAATTACGGTCGTCGAACTTCCCGCGGACACGCGAGTCGCCAACGCCCGCCCGAGCGAGTCGCAGCGCGCGCCGTCGCCGGCCAACGTACTGGGGCTTGGCGTTTCGAACCTATCCGCCGAGCGCCAAAAAGAGCTGGGCGTGCGCGGCGGTGTACAGGTTGAAAGTGCCGAAGGTGTCGCGGCGGCCTCGGGTCTGCGCAGCGGCGATGTGATCTTGCAACTGAACAATGTCGACGTGCAGAACGCGCAGCAGTTCAACGACGCAGTAGCGAAGCTCGATGCGAAACGCGATGTCGCAGTGCTGGTGCGTCGGGCTGACGCGTCGCGCTTTGTCATTATTCGGCGTTAAATCGCCGGCAGCGCGGTAAAATCCGCGCCCAACACCGCAAGGGGGTGTCTTAACGGCCACCCCCTTTTTCTTGCCAGCTCCACTGGACCGCATGCAGCACATTCGAAACTTTTCGATCATCGCGCACATCGATCACGGCAAGTCGACGCTTGCAGACCGCCTGATCCAGCGTTGCGGTGGGTTAAGTGATCGCGAAATGGAAGCGCAGGTGCTGGACTCGATGGATCTCGAGCGCGAGCGCGGAATAACAATCAAAGCGCAGACCGCGGCGCTGGAATACACCGCCGCCGATGGCGATACGTACAACCTAAATCTGATCGACACCCCGGGCCATGTCGATTTTTCATACGAAGTAAGCCGGTCGCTGTCTGCTTGCGAGGGCGCTTTGCTGGTGGTCGACGCCACTCAAGGAGTCGAGGCACAGACGGTGGCCAATTGCTACACCGCGCTCGAACTCGGCGTTGAAGTGCTGCCTGTCCTTAACAAGATGGACTTGCCGTCGGCAAGTCCGGATCAGGCGGCGGCCGAGATCGAAGACGTGATTGGGCTCGATGCTACCGATGCACTGCGCATCAGCGCGAAGACCGGTGAAGGAATCGACAATGTCCTGCAGCGGATCATAGAGCGCGTTCCGCCTCCGAAAGGCGATCCCGAGGCACCGCTGCAAGCGTTGATCATCGACTCTTGGTTTGACAACTACGTCGGTGTCGTCGTGCTGGTTCGTGTGTTCAATGGCGTGGTGCGGCCGCGCGACAAGATCCTGCTGATGGCAAGCGGCGCTACGCACTTGGTCGAGCAGGTCGGAGTGTTCACGCCGAAATCGCGTGCGCGGCAAGAGCTTGCCGCGGGCGCTGTCGGATTCGTCATCGCAGGCATCAAGGAGCTGCGAGATGCCCACGTCGGCGACACGATCACGCATGCGGCGAAGTCCGCGGCTCTGCCGCTGCCGGGCTTCAAAGAGGCGAAGCCGCAGGTCTTCGCAGGCCTGTTCCCAGTCGAAGCCAATCAATACGAAGCGTTGCGTGATGCGCTCACCAAGCTGCAGCTGAACGACTCGGCGCTGCATTTCGAGCCCGAGGTTTCGCAGGCGCTGGGTTTTGGCTTTCGCGCCGGGTTTCTGGGCCTGCTGCACATGGATATCGTGCAGGAGCGACTGGAGCGTGAATACGACATGGCGCTGATCACGACCGCGCCTTCAGTCGTGTATGAAGTGGTGCTGCGCGATGGCACCGTGCTGGCGGTTGAGAATCCATCGAAACTCCCGGACCCCGCACGTATCGAAGAAATCCGCGAGCCGATCGTCAGCGTGACGATCTTCGTGCCGCAGGAATACGTCGGGCCGGTGATCACGCTGGCCACCGGCAAGCGCGGCGTGCAGACCAACATGGCTTACCACGGCCGGCAAGTACATCTGACCTACGATCTGCCACTGGCTGAGATCGTGCTCGATTTTTTCGACCGACTGAAGTCGGTATCGCGCGGCTACGCTTCGATGGACTACGCGTTCAAGGAATACCGGTCTGCCGATGTTGTCAGAGTTGATATGCTGATCAACGGCGATCGCGTTGACGCGCTGTCGGCGATCGTGCATCGGGTCAATGCACCGTATCGTGGCCGCGAAATTGCGGCGAAGATGCGCCAGTTGATTCCGCGCCAGATGTATGACGTTGCGATTCAGGCAGCTATCGGCGCCAATATCATCGCGCGTGAAAACGTCAAGGCGCTGCGCAAGAACGTTCTTGCGAAGTGCTACGGCGGCGATATCACGCGCAAGAAAAAGCTGCTCGAAAAGCAGAAAGCGGGGAAGAAACGAATGAAGCAGGTCGGCACAGTTGAGATTCCGCAGGAGGCGTTCTTGGCAATCCTGCAGGTAGACGATAAGTAATGAACTTCGCGCTGATTCTCTTCGTGTTGACCGTCTTTACGGGCGTGCTGTACGCAGCGGACAAACTCGTCTTTCGTCCGCAGCGCAAGGCCAAGGCGGCGCGTTTGGTGGCCGATTTCGATGCGCGCAATCGTGCCGCGCTTGAGCGGCATGAGCCGATCGTCGAGCAGGAGCGCAAGAGCCTCGAGGACGGCACCGTAAGGCAGCCAGCCTGGCTCGAATACACGGCGAGCTTTTTTCCGGTGATCCTTGTCGTTTTCCTGCTGCGCTCCTTCCTGTTCGAGCCGTTTCGGATCCCGTCGGGTTCGATGGTCCCGACGTTAGAAATCGGCGATTTGATTCTCGTTAACAAGTACGAATACGGAATTCGGCTGCCGGTGATCAATCAGAAGGTGGTCGAGCTGGGCCAGCCCAAGCGCGGCGACGTGATGGTGTTCCGCTACCCGCTGAATGCTTCACAGGACTACATCAAGCGAGTCGTTGGCTTGCCCGGCGATCGGATCGAATACGTGAACAAGCAGCTGACAATCAACGGCCAGGCAGTGCCGCTCGAGAAAATCGAGCCTTATTACGACCCGGAGCGACTGAGGAGCTACCCGCAGTTCGTCGAGCGCCTCGGGGAGACGCCGCACCGGCTGATTGTCGATGACCTGGTATCGCCGGGCATGGGCCGGGAGGCGCCGGGTAACACCCACCCCGGGGCTTGCCAATACAGCGGGAGCGGGGTGGTCTGCCAGGTCCCGCCCGGGCACTATTTCATGATGGGGGACAATCGGGATAACAGCGAAGACTCCCGCTTTTGGGGATTCGTACCAGACGAAAACATTGTTGGTCGAGCCTTCTTCATCTGGATGAATTTTGGCAATATGGGGCGCATTGGGGGCTTCCGGTAGCCGGCGACGGCAGAACGTTGAAAATGCTGAAAAAAATGACGAGTAGCACACGTGTCAAAACAACGCTTGGGAGTTCTATCCGGCGCCAGCAGGGCCTTAGCCTGATCGGGCTTTTTCTTGTCGGCATCATCGTGGTTGGACTGATCGCGCTCGGTTTCAAGGTTGTTCCTGCGGTGGTCGAATACATCGCTATCGAACGCGCGGTGCAGAAGATCAAAAACGAAGGATCGACGGTGCGCGACATACAGGCCGCATTCGACCGCCATGCGACGATCGACGACATCACCTCCATCAATAGCCGCGATCTGGACATCACGAAAGAGGGCGATCGAATCGTGATCAGTTACGCGTATGCCAAGAAGGTCCCGATCACCGACAATGTGTCGCTCGTGATCGATTTCTCGGGCACGACGCGCGATCGGCAGCGCCGGGATATTCCGTAAAGTGCGGCTCGGGACTAGCGATGGACCTGACGGCGCTTGAAGAGCGCCTCGGCTATACATTCGTCCAGCGCACGCTGATCGAACAGGC
>DATEOP010000001.1:0-3351 GCA_035274065.1 Burkholderiaceae bacterium | reverse complement strand
GAAGATACCGATTGGGCCGGCATTGCAGCGCTTTACGATGCTCTCGCGCAGATCGCTCCATCTCCGGTCGTGGGATTGAATCGCGCGGTCGCGGTGTCGATGGCATTCGGACCCGCAGCGGGACTCGAGCTGGTCGATGCTATCGCCGATGAGCCGCAGCTGAGAAACTATCACCTGTTGCCGAGTGTACGAGGGGACTTGTTAGCCAAACTCGGCCGCGCCAATGACGCGAGTGCTGAATTCATCCGGGCAGCGGGATTGACGCGCAATACACGCGAAAAACAGCTCCTGCTGGATCGCGCTGCTGCCTGCGTTCGGCAATGACCGTCACAACGTAACTAGATAAAAGACGACGCAGGCGGCTGCCGCCACCAATACGGTCGCGCGAAGTCGGATCGAGATGTCATCCTCAGCCGCGGGTGCGTCGATGCCAAGCTTGTCGCCTGTCACCATCGGTGTCAGCAAGTCTTCCTTGCGAGCCAGCAGGTAGTACGCAATCGCGGTGACATGCAGTGCCGTCAGGCCCACGATTGCCCAGTGGTTGTAGTAATGAATTCTGGACAAACGATTACTTAGCGCTTCCGATACAAACTTTACCCACGGCCCCTCAGTGAAGGTGCCGTCGTTGGTGAATACACCGGTGCCAACCTGCACAATCAAAACCACCAGAAGTGCATATACCGACAGCGTGCCGATCTCGCTGTGCCCGGCGCTGACAGGCACGCTTCTCACCTCCCTCGAACGCAGCGTCCGCCAGATTCGAGAAAGAGAGGGCAGGAAGCTTGCGAAGCGCGCATAGCGTGTCCCCGCGAAACCCCAAAGCAACCGAAACAGCAGCAGCGAAGCGATCGCATAGCCCGACCGGAAGTGCCATGTAAGCCAGTCCGCGCCAAGCTTCCCGGTAATGAACGAGAAGGCGACAAGCGCGGCGAGCAGCCAGTGGAAAAGCCGCGTCGGCAGGTCCCAGATGCGAGTTCGCGCGTCCGGATGCATCGCGCTCAGCGCCTTACGGAACGATTTGCTCGTCCTCGCGCTTGACGGGTTTGACAAGGTCCTCGCGTTTGATGCCGAGGTACCTTGCGATAGCCGCGGCGACGAAGACGGACGAATAGATGCCGAACAGGATGCCGATCGTCAGCGCCAGCGCAAAGTAATGCAGCGCAGGACCGCCGAAGAACAGCATCGACAGCGACATGGCGAGGGTGCAGCCGTGCGTGATGATTGTGCGCGAAATCGTCGCCGTGATCGCCGAGTCAATCACTTCGACCACATTCGCGCGGCGCATCTTCTTGAAGTGCTCGCGCACGCGATCGAAAATGATGACGGACTCGTTGACCGAGTAACCGAGTACGGCAAGGACTGCGGCAAGCACCGGCAACGAAAATTCCCAGCCGAAAATCGAGAACACGCCGACCACGAGAATGACGTCGTGCAGATTGGCGATGATCGCCGCCACGGCGAACTTCCACTCGAAGCGGAAGGCGAGATAAACCATGATGCCGATCACGACCATCAGCAGCGCGAGCAGGCCATCCTGTGCCAGCTCGGCGCCGACCTGCGGGCCAACGAATTCGACGCGGCGCAATTCGACGTTCTTATTTTGCGCGCGCAATGTTTCCATGACGCGCTCTGCCTGCTGCCCTGACGTGAAACCGGCTTGCAGCGGCAGGCGGATCAGCACGTCGCGCGATGTGCCGAAGTTCTGCACCTGAAACTCGCCGCCGCCTTGCCGCTCGATTGCGCTGCGAATCTGTTCGAGCTGCGCGGCCTCCTGATAGGCGACTTCCATCACAGTGCCGCCGGTGAACTCGATCGACAGATTGAGTCCGCGGAAAACCAGAAAGCCGACCGCGATGATGAACGAGACCGCGGAGATCGCGTTCAGTATCAGCGAATACCGCATGAAAGGAATCGTGCGGCGGATCCTGAAAAATTCCATCGGATGTTCCTGACGTCTGTGTTGGTTACTGCGCGCCGGAGGTGCCGGGCTTCCACACCTGGCCGACCGAAATCGACGGCAGTTTCTTGCGCGTGCCGTAATACAGATTGACCATCGCACGCGACACGTACACGGCCGAGAAGATCGAAGTCAGAATACCGAGGACGTGCACCACGGCGAAGCCGCGCACTGGACCCGAACCGAACGTCAGCAATGCGATACCGGCGATCAACGTCGTGATGTTCGAGTCCATGATCGTGGCCCACGCTTTGTCGTAGCCCTCGAAAATCGCCTGCTGCGGCGTTCGACCGTTACGCAACTCTTCGCGCACGCGCTCGTTGATCAGCACGTTGGCATCGATAGCCATGCCGAGCGTCAACGCAATGGCAGCGATACCGGGCAGCGTCAGCGTTGCCTGCAATAAGGACAGCAAAGCAATCAGCAACATCAGGTTGACAGTTAATGCAGCAACCGAGATCAACCCGAACACGCGGTAGTAAAGAACCATGAACAGCGCAATCGCCGCGAATCCATATAACGTCGACTTGAACCCGCGCTCGATGTTCTCAGCGCCGAGGCTCGGGCCGATCGTGCGTTCCTCGATGATTTCCATCGGCGCAGCCAACGAGCCGGACCGGATCAGCAGCGCGAGGTCAGCGGTTTCCTGAACAGTGAAGTTGCCGGTGATCTGAAACTGGTTGCCGAACTCTCCCTGGATGGTTGCCACCGAGATCGCTTCACCCTTGCCACGCTCGTACAGCACGATCGCCATCAGCCGCCCAATGTTTTCGCGTGACGCAGTGCGCATCGATCGGCCGCCCGCCTCGTCGAGTCGCACCGACACCGCCGGCCGTTGATGCTGATCGAGCGTCGCCGAAGCGCCGTTCAACTGCGTGCCAGTGACGACAATCTCTCGTTTCAGCGGAATTTGCTTTATTGACTGCCCGTCGCGCTGCGGGACGGTCAACGCGCCTGGAGTACCCGCTGCCATCGCGTCCTGGTCGACCAATCTGATCTCAAGTGTCGCAGTGCGGCCCAACAGTTGCTTGGCGCGCGCTACGTCTTGAACCCCGGGCAGCTGCACGACGATGCGGTCAGCGCCTTGCTGCTGAATGACCGGCTCTGCGACGCCGAGCTCATTGACGCGATTGTGCAGCGTGGAAATATTCTGTCGTAGCGCCGAATCCTGAATAGCTCTTTGCGCAACGGGTGTTAGCGTCGCGTTCAGCGTTAAGTCATCTCCGCTGCCGGCTTCTTTAAGCGCCAGCTCCGGCACCTGGGTACGCAACAAGTCTTGCGCGCGCGTACGCATCTCAGCGTCGCGGAAGCGGATGTCGATCGACGTCGATGTCTTGTTGATTCCAGCGTGCCGGACATTTTTTTCCCGCAATAGCGTGCGAATGTCCGACGTC